>JAEUQP010000607.1 GCA_016789645.1 Acidobacteriota bacterium
GTTGCAGGATGACGCTCCGCCGTTCGATACCGAAGAGGCAATTGAAATCATCGAATCCGAACTTGGTCACCCCATCGAACATCTTTTTATGGAATTCGACCGCCAGCCGCTGGCTGCCGCTTCGATTGGACAGGTTCACGCCGCACGGCTGGCCGATGGCACCGAAGTCATTGTCAAAGTGCGCCGTCCGAACGTGGTCGAACAAATCGAAGAAGACCTGGAAATTTTGCAAAACGCTGCGGCAGCGATGAACCGCCGCTGGGAATTTGCCAAACGCTATGATCTGTTGGGATTGGTGCAGGAATTTGCGCTGACTTTGCGCGCGGAACTGGATTACATTCGCGAAGGCCAGAATGCGGAGCGGTTTGCCCTGAACTTTGCGGGCGACAAATCGGTTCACATCCCGCGCATATTTTGGGAAACAACGACGACTCGCGTGTTGACGCAGGAACGAATTCGCGGCGTCAAGGTCAGCGAGCTTTCCGAACACGATCATTTTGCCGAAACAAGACGCCAGCTTGCGCGGTTGGGGACGCAGGCGATTTTGAAGATGGTATTTGAAGACGGATTTTTTCACGCCGATCTGCATCCGGGAAATTTTTTCATCGAACCCGACGGGCGATTCGGCCTGGTGGATTTTGGCATGGTGGGCGTGGTGGATGAACGAACGCAGGATTATCTGGCCAATTTGATCCTGGCGCTGTCGCGACAGGATTTCGACCGGCTGACCGAAGCCGTGCTGGAACTGGAAGTCGTCAAACATCGTGTGGATCGCAACGAATTGCGCCGCGATCTGGAACATCTGATCAAACCGTATTTCGGATTGTCGCTCGGCGATGTCAAACTGGCGCCGTTGTTCAACGAAGCTTTCGCCGTCATTCGCCGCCACCGATTGCATATTCCGCCGCATCTGGCTCTCCTGGTGAAAACCATCATCATCACCGAAGGTATCGGCACGCGGCTCGATCCGCACTTTCATTTGACGGAAGTCATTTCGCCTTACGCCGACCAGTTGATGTTGCGGTTGTTTTCTCCGCGGCGAATGGTGAAAAAGCTGGGACAGGCCAGCGTGGATGTCGCGCGGTTGGGCGTGGAAATTCCGCAACAGCTTCGCCACATTTTGACGGAAATCGAACGCGGCGGTTTTGAAGTCGGCATGAAACCCGGCACCTTTGAACCGCTGATTGATCGGCTGGAACGACTGGCCAATCGAATTGTGCTGGGCGTCATTGCCTCGGCGTTTATTGTCGGGCTGGCGGTGTTGTTGTCGGTCTATCGTTTGCCGGGTTGGGAACGCTGGGCCGGGACGATGTTTGCCGTCGGCTTTTTCTTTGCCGTGTTGTTGGGCGTTTATCTGGCCTGGAGCATTCTTCGTTCCGGCGGATCAAAAAGCGATTAAAAAAAGCGCCGACGAAGTCATTTCATCAGGAAGGGTTGAAATGCCGGAACCAGCAACGATCTGCCGTATTTTGAGAGATGATCGTCATCACAATACAGCGGCTGAGCGTTGATCACCGCTCGGCAGGTTTTCTGATCGCACAGGGTTTGATGCGGATAAATTAAATCGAAGCCATAAGCTGTCTGAAGCTCCTGCAGCAGTTGAATCGCGAAATGAGTGCGTTCCTCAAATTCCGTACGAGTCGGCTCGGAATGAATGTTTCGATTGTGCCAGCTTTCCAGAGCCAAAACCGTGGGAACATCCCAGCCAATTTCGGGAATCGGCGCAACTATGGTCACTTTCTTGCCAAGAGCTTTCAATGAATCCAGAGTTCGTGTCAGACCTCGCCGTAACACGTCCCGGTTTGCTGTTTGACTGGTCGGCGCTTCAGCATCGTTGATGATGACTGAGCCTCCATTTTCGAAATGAAACCGCGAACCTTCGCTCCACAACGCCCACCGTGCAACGATGATGACTTGTCGGATTTGCGGGTCGGCGATGACTTTGAAGGCTGCATCGGTAAACGCCGGGCAGTGTCGGTAGTTTCGATCCGGGCGAGTCACGCCGAGCATCGGCGGGCAGCCTTCCGATGTGATTTGTAACCCTGAACGTTGAGCGGCAATTGCCGCTTGCGCAACAGTGTCCACCACAAACTCACCGTGGGAATCTCCCCACAACGCAAAGTCGGGTTTGGCGGACTCAGAAGCTCCCAGACGGCAAAGTCGGTCGAACTGAACTTCTTCGGGCTTGAGAACCGAACATTTCACCTGGCGATCGTGACAGTCGTACGAGATATTGGCGAACTTTCGCGCTTGCGTCGTCATTCTGCGGGGCAAGCCTTTGGTGTATTCCAGCGCCCAACCAAAAAATAAAGCCATGGCCATCACGGCGCCTGCCATCGCGAACAACTTGCGTCTGGAAGATGCGACCCGTCTGGTTCTGAAGGGATTCTCGATGAACTTCCAGGAAAGAGCTGCCAGTGCGAAGGAAAGGGCGATGATTACCCAGGCTTCCGTCTTGTTGATGACACGCATCAGGTAAAGTTCCGCAAACACGATCAGCGGCCAATGCCAAAGATAGAGCGAATACGAAATCAACCCAATGAAAACCAACCAACGCTTGCTCAGCAAACGACTGACAGCAGTTGGTTGGCCGGTTCCAGCATAAATCACCAGGAACGTTCCGACGCACGGCAACAACGCTGACACTCCCGGAAACGATGAATGGCGAGTCAGCAGTCCAATTGCCAACGCAATCAGCATCAGTCCGCCGATAGTCAACCAATTGCGAAGTATTGGTGATTTGAGCGGCGGGAACATCTTCATTGCCAACATGACGCCCAGCAACAATTCCCAGGTTCTGGAGGGCGGCAGATAGAACGCTGCTGAAGGCGCATACGCCACACCGTAAAGGCTGAATCCGAATGACAGAATTGCGATTGTTGCCGTCAGCGGCTTCAGCGCACGTGAAAACCAGCGCGCGACAATGAAGAGGTAAATCGGAAAGACGATGTAAAACTGTTCTTCGACAGCCAACGACCAGGTGTGCAACAAGGGGCGGCTTTCGGCTGAAGCGTCGAAATAGCCGAACTGGTTCCAAAACAGAAAATTCGAAGCGAAGATTGTGGTTGCAAACAAACTGTGGCCGAAGTCTTTGAACGCCAGCGGCCACATCAGCAAGGAACTCACCGCCAATGAAACAAACATGATGGTGAACAGTGCCGGGAAAATTCGTCGAATTCGTCGTTCGTAAAAATTGGTGATGGAGAATTTCCCGCTTACCACTTCGGGCAGAATCAGCGAGGTAATCAGATAGCCAGAGATGACAAAGAAAACGTCTACGCCAACAAAACCGCCGCTGAAAGAGCTGAACCCGGCGTGATAAAAGACAACTGGCAGAATGGCGATGGCTCTCAATCCGTCCACGTCGGGGCGATAGTGAGAATTCCGCGCTGGTTCAACATCAATGCTTGCGTTTATGCCTGATGCTTGAACTTTAGTCGCGGCCGCAGACCTGCTTACTTCAAATTTAGCCAGCATCTTTTGACTTCCAATGGTTAAGGTATGGCGGATTTGCTCACGGTCGGCAAGCAGCAATGCGGATGCCATAAGCGAAATCGCTTAAGCCATTTGGTTGCAATCGAATTGGCTGGATTGGAGAGGAAGAGGCGAATCGGACGCGACGATCTGGCACATCCGATTCAACCACGGCGCGACGTGTTGTCACATTGGGATTGTTGGCGTGATTGTCACTGGCGTTGTACAGCGCCAGGGGATTGTGATTTGGCGAAAAAACTTACTTTCGATTTCGCGGGTCAATCGGGAAGTCCACTGCTTCCCCAAAACGAATTTGAGTCGTACTGGTTTTTATGTGAAGGGAACCACTCGGCTGGAACTTTTCATCAGTCAGAAACACCTTGTTGACGGAATTCAGCTCACAACTGGCGGCGGTTGCTTTGCTGATTTCCTCCTGTGAGCGTGGATTTCCATTCAGATCACAGCGGGCGGACAGTCGTTCGATCTGGTTCAGCGTGGTTCCTTTGGGTAAGCGGATTGTCGTTCGAAAATAACCGCTGCGTTCGATTTTGTACGAGTTGATGCCGAAATCCGACGTGTACCAGCGCGGATCATTTTTCAGTTTGACGGCAAAGCTGATCAGCGCGCCGTTTTGTTGATTCGAAGCGGCATCCACGTACAGGTAATTTCTCAGGTCGCCGATGCGCGCGCCGAGCGTGCGCTCGGTGGTGATTTTGCCCTCGCGGATCATTTCTTCCGCCATCACCGTGTACGTCCAGGGGTGTTGATCCATCACCCATTCCCGCGAATGGCGGCTCAAGTCAACGCTGATTGGTCGCAGCGCAAACCGCATCGCCGAATCGCCCTGATCGCTAAAGTTGTTGTTGACGGTGGCTGTCAGGAACAGCGGATGATCGGCTTCGCGTTTGCCCTGAAACGTTTTGGTGACGTGATTGGCGCCTTGATAGATGGAATTGATGACTCGGCCTTCGGCGTCCAGCACTACGTCCACCACCCATTCAATGTCGGTCGTGCGTCCCCACCGAGCCATCAACGCCGCGGTCTGCGTTCCGCCGTCTTCGTTGCTGAAAATCACCGTGTAGCGAAGTATCGTTTTGCCGGATTCTTGTAGCGTTTCGCAGTACATCAGCAACGGCACATCGCTGAATTTGCCAATCGTGTCCGGGCGAGCAAACAGAATCGGCGCGTGAGCAATCATCTGAAATTCAGGATGACTGCTTGGCAGCAGCGTGACTTTGGCGTCGGCGACATTGGCGGTTGACACGCTGGCGGCAGATTGCTGGCGGTTGAGTTCGATTCGCAGCTTGTGTTCGCCGGGCGAAACTCTGCCGAGCAGCAAGCGATACGTGAACTGCTTGGCTCCGGCAAACAGAATCGCGTCCTGATGTTTTTGCCCATCCACGAAAATCGAAACCGTTGCGGCTTCGCTGCCTGCTTTTTCCCAAGACGCGCCGGGAACGGAAGCCATCAAATCCAGCGTCGCTTCGGCTTCCAATTGGGCAGTGAAATTGATTTCCGACAAGGTCTGGGCGGACGCATCGGGAAACGCGATAACGAGCACGCCCGACAGCAGCAAGATTGAAACGAATTTTCCGTAAAGCTTCATGATTCTTTAGTGACGAGATGGTTTTGAAATTTGGCGGTTCAGTTCGTGAACTTTGCCGATGATGGTTTCTTCAATTGCTGGAGTGTACGGGCCGGGCAGGTCGTAATAAATCATGGATTCGACCACTTCGTACCCGCCTTCGGCATACATCCGCGACGAAGCGATGTACGAGCACAGATCGTTCGAATATCCGGCGACCCAGGTCTTGCCGCCGAATTCCTTTTTCAGTCGTAACGCATAATCGGTGACGACTTCTCCGGCCAGCGCAATCAGTTTCAAATCGCCAAGCTGCACAAGCTGAATCGTGTACGGATATTCCGACATG
>JAEUQP010001154.1 GCA_016789645.1 Acidobacteriota bacterium
TCATCGCCAAGCGCCGATTGCACGCGCCAATCGCCACGCGGCAAACTGCCCGCGGCTTCTGCGGCGGCAACGCCGGTTCGCTGGCCAAAGCCGAAACCGGACAGTGCCGCGTTGAACGAACCTTCGCTCAATCGTTCGCCGACGTGCGCGAAATAATCGTTGCAGGAATACGCCAGCGCCTGAGTCAGATTGAAAGGAGCGTTGCTGCGCGGATGCGAACAGATGATTTCAAAGTCTCCCCGCGTGTATTTGGTCTGGCATTGCCGCCGAAATTCGGCGTCCAGCAATCCGGCTCTGAGCGCCGCCAAGGCCGTGAACGGTTTGATCGCCGAACCGGGCGGATAGGCTTGTTCAAATGCCAGACGCGGATTGACGACCGCGCGCAGTCTTCCCGTTTGTGGGTCAATGACCAAGACAGCACCTTCGCGTTCGCCCAATGCTTCGGCGGCAACCTGCTGCAATTGGTCGTCAGAGATTTCTCCGAAGGGGGCTGTTTGCGTCAGAGTTGTGGCAACCAACTGGCCTTTGGGCGATGGAGACGAACAAGCAGAAAACCAAATGCAAACCACAAAAAAACACAAAAGGCACAAAAGCCATTTTGAAGCCTTCTGTGCCTTTTGTGTTTTTTGTGGTGAATCAGAGTTCATCTCAAGCATTCAATTCGCTCAGCGCTTCACTCAACGCACGTCGCGTCGTCATTTCGGCCATCGAGCCCAGCGTCAGCATCCAGCCGATGAACGGCAGCAACAACGCCAGTGCAAAGCGCAAGCCGACCAGAACCAATTCGCCCCAATTGCTGCTGACGTGCGTTTTGGTGAAGGCGACGAACCAGGCCAGCGCGCCGAAGACCGCCAGCACCAACACGTAAATCAACACCGAACGCGGCGAAAACGCGGCGGCGAGCGAACGGCCAATTCCTTTGATGGCTCCGCCCAACCCTTCGCGGATGGCGGCCATCCACCAGTGAATCGCCACCAGCGGCAACGCCAGATACAGCAGCAACCAGCGCCCGGCCATCAACGATAATTCAATCCAGCGTTTCGGCGTTTCGACACCAGCGACATATTTTTTGTCCAGATAGCCGAACAGCCAGAACAGCCCATACGCCAACGCAATCAGCGGCAAGCTGATGATCAGCAGTTTCCAGAAATCCTTGAGTGCGCGTTTCAGCAAGTAGCCTGCGCCGACGCCGATTCGGACGTAGCTCAAGCCGATGGTTTGCAGCAGGAAAAAGAAAATCAGCGCCAGCAGCGGGAGGATGACGACGCTAAGCACAACTTGAAACTGTGTTGCCTGGCCGACAACCACGACGAATAAATACCCGGCCAGCCAAATGGCCATGTAACAAATCAACGCGATCAACACCGCGCCGAAATTCGTGAAGAGTTTTTGCGCCGCAGCGCCGATGGAGGTGAAAACGTCTTTTAGCATCAGGTCACCAATGGGAGGAAGGCGGACGAGACGTCCGCGCTCCCAGCTATTTCTTGTCCAAAATGTTCATCCGGTAATTGGCCGTATTCGAGCGCGTGCCGGGTTGGTACATCAGTTCGGCGCGCGCCGGAGCTACGCGAAATTGACCGGGCGTTTGCACGCGCAGCGCATACTGAAACACCGCGTCGCCGTCGAAATAATCCAAAAACAAGACCGTGCGTTGATCGCGGAATTCGCGCTGGCTGTACCAGTCGCTCCAGCCGTTGGTTCGATAGGTCAGATCGAGTCCGCTGAACCGTTCGATCTGTTCGCACCCAGCCGGAATCGGGTCTTCAATTAGCAGGTATTGCGCCTTCGCGCCCGTCACGCGCAGCCGCGACACGATCAAATCGCCCGAACGAAGCTCGCCCGTCAGCGGCGTCACCTGCCAACTCGGCTGACCGTTATTTTCCGTGACACTCAGCCGCAGATATTCGCGCGTCACTTTCAGGTTTCCGGCAGAAGATTCCACAGGTTCTTCCTTCGTGAAGTAATCCACCGTCACGGCGACATAGGCCACACCTGCGCCGCGTTTGACCACGCGCACCAGATTCGTCGGTCCAAGATTCGAGCCTTTGCGTTCGATGATGATTGGCTGGCCGCTGACGGCTTCAGCGGCGGTAACGCGCCGAGTCAGCACCTGTTCGCTGTTCAGCCAGACTTCCAGCGTGTAATCGGCAGTCAGTTCGCGGCTGGCTTTCAGGTAATCGGTCAGCGCGTAAATCGCAAACGCCGTGTGTTTGGTCGTGTCCCAGTAATACCCGTTGCGACGATGCGCCACCAACCAGCGAGCCGCTTTGGGCAAAACTTCGCTGTTCGGATTGGTCAACGCCAGCGCCTTCACTGACCACGCGGTCGCTTCCAGATCATTATCTTCGGTGAAATCCAGCATCGGTTTTCGCTTCGACGGCCAGTACGCGTCTGTGTTGCTCATTCGCACTGAACGTTCAATGTCGCTGGCGACGAGTTGCGCCTTGATGTCATTGCGAAGCTTCAGCGTCAGCGCCAGCAACGCGCGCGCATACGGTTGCATTTCGCCGCGGCGGTTGAACATATCGTTAATGTAACGGGCGTCGGCTCCGCCACTGACTTGCTGCGCGTACAGCAAATAAGCGCGCGATTCGATGTCGAACGGCGTTCCGTCTTCCATCTTGCCCGTGTCGAGCAGTTGCTGCACTTTCTTGCGCGCTTCCTGAATTCGATATGCTTCGACATCGAAGCCCGCGTTCCTGGCCATCGTCAAACCGTCCAGCACATAAGCCGTCATAAACGGATCGGTCTTGTCGTCTTTCCACCAACCCCAGCCACCGTCCTGGTGCTGGAAGCCGTACAGACGATCCAACCCACGTTGGACTTTCTTCCGCAGATCGTTGCCCGTGCTGACCGAAGCCGATTTCACGTCCTTGACCGCTTGGGCGACGACCACGTTCGGCAAAAAGCTGGACATGGTTTGTTCAACGCAGCCATACGGATACGTAGTCAGATAATCCAGCGCGCCGAACATCGCTCCGGCCACTGACGGCGAAGCTTCGATGCGCAGCGTGCGCGCTTGCGCGTGTGCGCTGCCGGGCAGAACGAACGACATCTGTTTGTCCAAACTGTCTTCGCTGGCGGCCAGCGATTCGCCGTTGGTGATGCGCGTGCCAGCAGGAACGATCGGCATGGGCAATTCCACGGCGTCGGATTCGACTTTGGTTTTGGCGATCGCCGTCAAGGTCACGTTGCCCATTTGTTGCGCCGAAATTTGCCAGTCAAAACGTTGTTCGCCATCTTTGGGAATCGTCACGGTTTGTTTCGGCGAACCGATCAATTGAGCGCCCGCGACTTTCAATTCGACTTCGGTGATCTGATCGGTTTTCAGGTAATTGTGAACAATGCCGGAAATCGTCACGGTGTCGCCTTCGGTGGCAAAGCGCGGCGTTTCCAATCGCAAGATCAAATCTTTGCGCGAAACGACCTTGTCCACTTTGGAACCGACGCGCAAATCCGCCGTGACCGCGCGCGCCGTCGCTCGCCACGTAGTCAAATTGTCGGGCAGGTTCACTCGAACAGTCGCTTTGCCGTCAGCGGCTGTGATTACGTCAGGCTGCCAATAAGCTGTGTCGCGAAAATCTTTGCGCGTGAATTTCGGATCGGCGTACTGGCTTTCGTTCTTGAAATCGGCCAGTTGGAACGCACGTTTGTTCTGCGCCAACTCCATTTTCTTGTCGCCGGAATAACCTGTGAATTGAAACGCAGAAGCATAACTGGTCGAAACGCTGCTGTAGCGGCGTCCATAAAACTGGCGGCGAATGTCGCCCGAAGCGTCCGGGCGAATGCTGTAAATCGCTTCGTCTACCAACCCCAAACTCAATTCGACTCCGGCGGCAGGGCTACCGTCCTGATTTTTCGCCGTGATCGTGTACGAAACAGGATCGCGCGGTTTGTATTCGCGTTTGTCGGGAACGATTTGAATGTCCAGGAATTTATTCGCCGCCGGAACCGAAATGCTCTTGCTGGATTCGAACATCTCACCGTCTCGAACGAAGGTCACGCTCAGATAAATGTTCGGCGCATACGAATCTTTGATCGGCAATTCGATCACTGTCGCGCGTCCATTGGCGAACACGTGCCGAGCTTCGATCACGCGATTGAGTTCCGTCGTCACCAGCAGATGCGCTTTGTCTTTGGGCAGCAAGGCCAGAATCTTGGCGGTTTCGCCGGGTTTGTAAGATTTCTTGTCCGGCTGCAATTTGATCGAACCTTCGTCGCGCCAGGCGTTGCC
>JAEUQP010000747.1 GCA_016789645.1 Acidobacteriota bacterium
ATCAACGGCGAGAGAACGCCGCTTTGCATGCGGAACTGGCTCCGCGCGGTGAAAAGCTGTTGATGCACGTATCCAATTTTCGCCCGGTCAAACGTATCAGCGATTGCGTTCACACGCTGGCCAAAGTCAAAGCCAATTCCAAACTGCCGGTTCGATTGGTGATGTGCGGCGACGGAACCGAACGCGCTGCGGCTGAAACTCTGGCGCGGGAATACGGATTGGCGGATGATGTGCTCTTTGTCGGGCAGGTTCCGAACATCGCCGATTACCTGTCGGTCGCCGATTTGTTGCTGATTCCCAGCGAAACCGAATCCTTCGGTTTGGCCGCACTGGAAGCGATGGCTTGCGAAGTTCCCGTCATCGCCACGCGCGTCGGCGGTTTGCCCGAAGTTGTCAAAAACGGAGAGAACGGTTTTTTGGTGAAATTGGGCGACACGTCGGCGATGGCAGAGCGTGCGATTGAGATTTTGTCCGACGAAACCAAACAGCGCGAATTCGGCAAACGGGGTCGCGAATGGGCGGTCGGCCAGTTCAACACGGAACAGGTCATCCCGATGTACGAACGGCTGTATGAACGGGTGCTAACTGCCCCGCCCAATAGAAACTCGTTGGTTCGTTGCTAAGCTGGAGTAAAAAGCCAATGAACGTCTCACAATTATTCAAGGTGATAATCTTTTTCGGATTGCTGCTTTCGCTTCATTCCGTCGCCGCCAATGTTGTTCTTCCCAAATCAATACAAGAACCGATAAAAGTGACTCCGTGCCAACTGGCAGAAAACCCTGGCGAGTACAATCACAAGCTGGTTCAAGTCACCGGATTCGTTTCTCATGGATTCGAAGACTTCACAATTTTTGACCCCACGTGTTCATCCAGGTTTTCAATTTGGCTGGAATATGGAGGAGTCCGAGATTCAGACACGATGTACTGCTGCGGCGTCACTCCAAGTAATAGCCGCCCAAAACAACTTGTCGTAGAAAGTATTCCTATCCCACTGACTGACGATGCACGATTTCGTCAATTCAATGCTTTGGTTCAAAAAAGGCCAAGCTCTACCGTTCACGCGACGCTTGTTGGCCGCTTCTTTTCCGGAAAACAACAACAGTCTCCTAACGGTGTCTTCTGGGGAGGTTTTGGACATCTGGGATGTTGCAGCCTGCTCGCAATTCAGCAAATTCTTGAGGTGGATACTCAGCGGCGAAGCGACCTTGATTACGAATCATCAGTGGATCAGCCTAATGCCAACCGAGTCGGATGCGGTTATTCCTTTCTGGAGCCGGATCAAAATCCAATTGAGATTCAACGGCAAGCAGAATTAGGTCAGCAGGAATGGCGTTTTACTGCCCCACAGCGGGTTGCATCCGAAACTTTGGCGAAATTACTGAATATCAAAGAAGAGTCAATTTCCGGATTAAGGGCGACACGAAAAATACAAGGCCGGATCGTTTATCAATGGCGACCAAAAGCAAGACAGAAAAGTTATATGATCGTCGTGAATCGCCCATATTGGCTTTCCTTTTACGCTAAGGACAACGAGAAGATTGTCTGGGTAGTTGCGGCGGCTTACGAGTCCTCGTGCGACTCCAATAACTCTGTCCAAAGAATCCGCTAGTTTGAATCACTCGCCCTGACGAATTACACTCCCGCCATCCCCAAAATGGCGACAATGAATAAAGCAACCATCAAAGCAGTTGTGTTGACCATCAGTGATTCGGCTTCGCGCAGCGAGCGCGAAGATTTATCCGGTCCGGCGGTGGTTGCGGAATTGCAGTTGCTGAAAGCGGAGATCGTCGCCACTGAAATTTTGCCGGACGAACGGGATTTGATCGCCGCTCGATTGCGGAAGATTGCCGATGCCGGCGAAGCGAATTTGATCGTCACCACGGGGGGAACCGGATTTTCGCTTCGTGATGTGACGCCCGAAGCCACGCGCGAAATCATCGAACGCGAAGCTCCGGGACTGGCCGAATTGATGCGCTCCGAAAGTTTGAAAATCACTCCCCTTGCTGCGTTGTCACGCGCGGTGTGCGGAATTCGCCGCCGGACGTTGATCGTCAACTTGCCCGGCAGCGTGCGCGGCGCGCGAGAAAACCTGGCGGCAATTGCTCGTACATTGCCGCACGCAATTGATTTGCTGATGGAATAGAACCAAGGAGGAAATAAATCATGAAACTGTTTGCCAACTGGCATCGAATGCTGACTCTGGTGATCGTCAGCGCGCTGTTTGTCAGCGTGATGGCGGCTCAGAACCCGTACGACAAATTCCGCAACAAGGAATATACGAACAAAGGCTACATGTCCGAACAGGACGAACTGAAGCTGGCCGAGCAGGTGCATCAGGAATTGTTGAAACAGATGCGTCTGGTGGATGACCGCTCGATCAACGATTACGTCAATCGCTTGGGACAAAATCTGGCGGCGCGTTCCGAACGCCGTAACATTCCGTGGAAGTTTTATGTCGTCAATGACAAAACCATCAACGCCTTTGCCACATTGGGCGGGCGGGTTTACGTTCACACCGGATTGATTTCTGCGACCACCAGCGAAGCGCAGTTGGCCAGCGTCATTGGCCACGAAATCGGCCACATCGTCGGTCGTCACGGCTTGGAAAACGTCAAACGCGCCAACAGCATGAAAACGCAGGGCGCGGTGATTGGCGCAACGATTCTGGGCGCGATTCTCGGCGGCCAACAAGGCGCGGAAGCCGGCATGGCGCTCGGCAGTTTGGTGGCCGGCGGCTTTTTGATGAAACACAGCCGCGAAGCCGAACGCGAAGCCGATTTTCTGGGACTCTACAATCTGAAAAACGCCAATTACAACACTGGCGGCATGATCGAAATGTTCCAGATGCTGCAACAGGTGTCGAAAGGCGGCGGCGGTTCGCTGGGTTCGATTCTGGCCAGCCACCCCGATCCGCGTGAACGCGAAGCCAATACGCGCACGGAAATCAGCGCCTATTTGCAGGGCACGGATCGTCGCGGCATCAGCAATTCCAACGAGTTTCAACGCTTGAAGGGATTGGTGCCGACGGCGCAAACCTCCACGCCCGCGCGCAAAACGCGCCCACGTCCGTAAACGAGAGGGAGAGATTGAGCGACAGAGGGAAAGAGGGATTGAACGATCAGGCAAACGATGGGGTTTGTGACGAATGAATGATCCAACAGCAGAAAGAAGCCATCGTTTCCATGGGGTTCTCTCTCTCTGTCCCGCGGTCTCTCCATCTCTCTGGCTCGCTGTCTCTCTTTCGCTCTGCCTGATCGCGCTTGCGCTCGCGTTGCCCGCCAATGCTTTTGCCCAGAGAAAACAACGTCCACAACTACTGACTTATTCCCGCAACCAGTTTGTCGGCAAAATCATTTTGATTCCGCGTGATGATCGGTTCTTGGAGCTGCGAACGCTGGCGCAAATTGCCGATCATCACCTGCTGCTTCCGCCGTCGTATTTGCTGAATCCAAAGCCGCAACCCGACAAGCTGCTGGAATGGTTACAGGCGCAAGACCTGACAGGAGTGTCCGGCGTTCTTCTTTCGCTGGAAGCGATTTCCGCCAACGCTTCGCCCGAAACGACTGCGCGATTGGCGCAAACAATCAAACAGCT
>JAEUQP010000786.1 GCA_016789645.1 Acidobacteriota bacterium
ATCAGCGCGTTGACGACTTGCATGGTCGAAGCCGGATCAACATTCGTGTCCAGTTCGCCCAGAATCAACAGCAATTTGCCTTGCAACCGATGAGCGTTGTCCACGTTGGATGCTGCGGCGTATTCCGGCCCCAACGGCCACCCCATCCATTGTTCGTTCCACCAAATCTTGTCCATTCGATTGTCGTGGCAGCCGCAGGATGAGACGCAGACTTTGTAAAATTCCGGATGAAAGAGCAAGCCGCCCAAAGAACTTTGGCCGCCCGCCGAAGTGCCGTAAATGCCCACGCGGGTAATGTCGTAATACCGATATTTTGCCGCAACGGCCTGGTGCCACAAGATGCGATCCGGAAACCCCGCATCGCCCAGGTTTTTCCAGGCAACATCGTGAAAAGCTTTGGAGCGATTGGACGTCCCCATCCCGTCAATCTGCACAACAATGAATCCCAGTTCGGCCAGCGCCTGCATCTGGTTGTAAGCGCCAAACGATTTTGGCACGAAGGAACTGTGCGGCCCGGCGTAGATGTTTTCGATGACTGGATATTTTTTCAGCGGATCGAAATTCGAGGGACGATAAATGACTCCCCAGATGTCTGTTTTGCCATCACGTCCGAGCGCCGTGAAAACTTCGGGCGCACGCCAACCGGTTTTGACCAGTTCCTGGATGTCGCCGCGTTCAAGTTCGGCCAACAGTTTTTTGTCCGCACAGGTTCGCAGTTCGGAAATCGTCGGCAAATCCACGCGCGACCACGAATCCACGTAATACTTCATGTCTGCAGAAAAGGTCACCGTGTGATTGGCGTCGGCTTCGGTCAGCGCCGTCAAACCGGTGCCATCAAAATTGATTCGGTAGTAATGAACGAAATACGGGTCTTTGCCGGGATGCATCCCGCTGGCTTGAAACCAGATTTGACGACTTTCTTCATCCACCTTTTCCACGCCACGAACCACCCATTGCCCTTTGGTGATCTGGTTTTTGACCTGCCCGGTTGCACCATCCATCAGGTACAGGTGATTCCAGCCGTCGCGTTCGGACATCCAAATGACGTCCTTGCCGTCGGCCAAATCAAAGCGATATTTCTTGCTGGAATACGTGAAAAAGGTTTTTGGCTCTTCGCTGATGACGGAACGTGCCTTGCCATCAGCGGCGTTTACTTCGATAACGCGATATACCTGATGACCGCGCTGGTTGTATTCAAATGTGAACGCGCGATTGTCTTTGCGCCATTCGATTCGCGTCAGGCTGTACGGGTTCGGAAACAGCGCGTTGTCCACCACCATCTGCTTTTTGGATTCGACGTGAAACAGCACAGGCTGCGGGTGATCCAGTGCGTCGCCCGGTTTGGCGTAATCCATCGAATGATATTTCGGCTGCACCTGATCCGCTGGCGTTGATTCCACGAATTGAATCCTGCGGTTGTATCCCGGACGCACGCGATACACCGCGATCATTTTGGAATCGGGCGACCAGACCAACGAAGCCAGCGCATAATAATTCCCTTCGGAACCGTCAAAGCTCAGCGCCGTGCCTTCGCGTTTGCCTTTTGGACGCACCCAGACATTGAAATTATTGACCCAGGCTTCCCACTTGCCATCCGGCGACACTTTCGCGTCGGTTCTTGGGAAGTTATAGCGCGGCCCAGGCAAGCCAGTGTTGAAAGTAATTCCGCCGCGGCGCTCTTCCGGCGGCAATTTTTTGACGGAATAATCGGCCAGATCACAACGCCATCGAGCGTCTCCGATACTGAATTCAAAACTTTTTTCGTCGTTCGCAAACGTGATTTGCTGAAACGGCAATTTCAAGGCGGAGTACTTTTCGCCCGTCGCGGTCGAAAGCGTCGTTGCCAGCCGTTCGTGATCGAAGGCAGGTCGTTTGGCCAGCGTTTCCGCATCCACCAGCACAAATTCGTTGCCGCCAACAACAGATTTTCGATACCAGAGGCGACTGGTTTTTCCGATCCAGTTGGCGCGTTCCGTCAAGTTGATTGCCTTGCCCTGCACCTTGTCTCGCAATCCAAAGGCGCGTTCGTAATCGGCCAGCGTGCCTTGCGAAACCGCTGTCACACTTAGCGACGACACCGTCAAAACCAGAATGGAAATCCGAATTGAAAGCGGATGCTTCATGAATGATTCCTCCAACCGTGTTTGGTGAACTTCAACTGGCCAGTTTGATGGCGACGCGAGCAAAAGCTTCGACGTACTGAGCGAGCCACAGCAGTGACATCAACGGCGCTTCGCTTATTGTCCTTGCCATTAGAACCGTGAAGTGGAGAGTTCGGCGCACAAGATGCAATTAGTTCCGTCTGGAATCAAGCCCGATAACAGCGGGAATCGCATCTTGACAGCCCGAAGCTCGCTGATTACTTTGACACCGGTTTGTCGTCAATGGCATCGGAAACTGCGACAAACAATTATGAGGCGAATTTGCCAAGGCAAATCTGAAACCACTTGATTCTGACAAGCAATCGAGCAAACAAGAAATTTTTGCCTACTTGCTTGACACCGGGTTTTCAAAGGCCGATGTGTCGTATCTCACCACGAAGTTTCGGCACCAACCACCTGACAGCGAATCAGCCTCTCTATTCCTGAGAATTTCTGCAATTCAAATTGAAATCTTTTTCGCCGTGAAGGTAACGGCGCGCTGCGGCGATTGTCGCGTCGTGGCGCTGGTGATGTTCAGGAGCAGGTATGCCCTTTTCTCTCCGCGCGTTGATCTCCAAAATTTTCCGATCCTATAGCCTGTGGTTTCTGCTGATGGCGATTGTCTTGCTTGTATTTGGCCAATGGCTGACGGATGGGCTGGCGCAACAGAAATCTCGATCCACAGCGCAACGTCGAAGTTCCGTCAGCAAACCCGGCCCGAAAGGCAGCACCGCTTCTCCGGCGAAAGCCGCAACCGTACAGCAACAAGTCAACGCCGATGGTTCGATCACTGGTTCGCCGTGGTTTGGCGAAGCGGGCATAGTCGAAACCACCGCCGACATCATGGAGCGCGACGCGTCGCTGCGTGCCAATGGAATTCGCTCCATACGCCAGATGGAAAAAAACTCCCGACGCGAATCTGAGAATGAACGTGAAAAAGTAGACCGAGAGCATTTGCCACAAAACCCTGAGGCTTTGCCGGGTGTGCAATGGCCGCCTGCTGAGACAGCGGGAATGATGGACAAAGCGAAGGAAGAAACTTCCCATCTCTTCTTGCCCCCGTCCCTCCATCCCTCCGTCTCCCCCTCTCCCCGTCTCTCCGTCACCCCGTCGCCGAGCCTCGCTTTCACTGGCGCGACGCTTTCGGATACCAGAGCATTTCCTCCCGATGCAATGGGAGCAGTCGGACCAACGCAGTTTTTGATGGCCGTCAATGGACGCATTCGCGTGTTCAACAAAACCACTGGCGCGATTGGCCAGTTGGATGCCGACATTGACGTGTTTTTCAACTCGGTCAGAGCCGGAAGCATCACCACCGATCCGCGCGTTCGCTACGACCGACTTTCCGGGCGCTGGCTTATCGTCCTCATCAACACGGCGCAATCTAACAATCGAGTTCTGCTGGCAGTCAGCGATTCGGCGACGATCAACACGGCCACCGTCTGGACGTTTTACCAGTTTCAGCATAACCAGGTGTCGCCATCGGGAGATAACGGATGTTTTGCCGACTTCCCTACTTTGGGCATTGATGCCAATGCGCTGTACGTCGGGTTGAATCAGTTTTGCAATCGGGCCTTTTCCAACACCACGGCCTTCGTTGTTCGCAAATCTTCGATTCTGAGCGGCGGACAAATTGTCGTGTCCGCATTTCGAAATCTGGTGGACACGTCCGGCTCGACGTTGCGAAACGGCATTTTCACACCGCAGGGCGTGGACAATTACGCTGCCAATTCCACGGAAGGATATTTCGTCGGTACCGATGCCAACAGCCTTGGCCGACTGGTGCTGCGCCGAGTCACCAATCCCGGCGGAGTTCCGGTAATATCGGCGAACATTTATTTGAACGTGCTGGCGACTTCGCAACCAATCACGGTTCGCCATCGCGGCAACATCAACGGCGTCAATGGCAGACTGGATGCAATTGACGACCGGTTGACGATGGCACAATTCCGCCAAGGCAGCATCTGGACGGCGCACAACATCTCGGTCAACAACGAAGGTACGGTCGAAGCGCCTCGCACGCGCAACGGCATTCGCTGGTATGAAATTACGGGCGTCAACACCAACAGCCCCAGCTTGAAACAAGCCGGGACCCTGTTCACGCCGACCACGACGAACACCGAAGACGAACGAAACTACTTCATGCCGTCGCTGGCGATTTCGGGACAAGGGCATGTTTTGCTGGGCGGCAATACCGCCGGAACCAACGAATACATCAACGCCATGATTGCCAACCGATTGGCAGACGACCCGCTTGGAACCTTGCAATCGCCCGTGCCGATTTCGTCCAGTCCTGCGCCCTACAATCCTTCCAGCGACAGCGGCAATCTGGGCGGACGACGTCGTTGGGGAGATTATTCGTTCACCAGCGTTGATCCTTGCGATGACATGACGTTGTGGACGGTGCAGCAATTTGCCGATGCCGCCAATTCATACGGTTTGCGCGTGGCCAAAATTCCCGCGCCGCCTCCTGC
>JAEUQP010000788.1 GCA_016789645.1 Acidobacteriota bacterium
TTCCGGCGGCAAGATGGGCGTGTCGGCAGTTCCCGGCAGCGGCAAAACGACTACGCTGTCAGCACTGGCCGCCAAACTCGTTCGCGAAGCCAATCTGCAACGCGGCCAGCAAATCCTGATTGTCACGCTGGTCAATTCCGCGCGCAGCAAATTCGATCAAACCGTGCGCAGCTTTTTGGGCGAAGGCAATCTGGGCACGCTCTATCGCGTTCGCACACTGCACGGGCTGGCGAACGACATCGTCAGCGAACGACCGGGGCTGGTCGGATTGGCCGATGATTTTCAGATCTTGGATGAGTTCGAAGCCAAAGCCATCATCACCGACGCCGTTGCTGCGTGGTTTAGCGCGCACCGCGAATTCGGCGTTGAAGAATATCTAAGCCCTGAACATCAATCGAAAGACAAATCGCGTTGGCAGTGGCGCGAAAAAGCAACGGACATCACGCTGGAAGTGATTCAGAAAGCCAAAGACTTTCGCTGGCGTCCGGGCGAATTGCACGATGCGCTTACGGCTACGACGCAATCGCTGCCGTTGGCGGAAATGTGCGTCAATGTTTACGAATCCTACCAACGAGCGTTGCAATATCGTGGTGGAGTGGATTTCCAGGACTTGATTCGGTTGGCGCTGGATGTGCTGGACGCTTCGCCCGATTATCTGGCTACGCTGCAACATCGCTGGCCCTACATTTTGGAAGACGAAGCGCAGGACAGCAGCAAGTTGCAAGAAGCAATTTTGCGAAAGCTGGCCGGTGACGCAGGCAATTGGGTGCGCGTAGGCGATCCGAATCAGGCCATTTACGAAACCTTCACCACGGCCAGCCCGCAATTTCTGCGCGACTTTTTAAGTGAACCCGATGTGGTCGCCCGTGAATTGCCTGAAAGCGGGCGCAGCGCACAACGCATCATTGACACGGCCAATCATCTGATTCGCTGGTCGTTGAAGCACCCAAACGCATTGATTCGCGCGAAACAGCCTCTTGCTCCGCCGTTTATTCAAGCTGCCGACAACAACCCGCCGGACACTGACAACAACGTCAAGTTCATGTTCGACGAACGACGGAGCTCCGAAAAAGAGCGTGAAGACGTCGCCAAATCGGTTCGCGCGTGGCTGGCGAAAAATCCCGAAAGCACCGTGGCGCTGTTGCTGCCCACCAACGCCAACGGTGCGAAGATGGGCGAATTGTTGCAAGCGGAGCAAATTCCGCATGTCGAAGTCTTGCGAACGACGACTTCCACACGCGAAGTCGCCCGCGCACTGTTTCACCTGGCGGACTTTCTGGCTTCACCGACCGACGCCGGAAAACTCAGCAAAGCCTTTGCCGTGTTTTTGCGCGACGAACGCGATTCGGCGGAAATGACCGAAGCCATCAATCAACTGAAAAAGCTGAAACAGGTGGAACAGTTCACGGCTCCGCGCGACAAAGATTGGTTGCTCGACGCGCGCAACGCGTCGAGCGAACCGGAAAAGTTCGAGACGCTGGAACGCTTTCGCACTTGTGTGCAGCGATGGCAAAACGCCGCGCTG
>JAEUQP010000859.1 GCA_016789645.1 Acidobacteriota bacterium
GAAAGCTGTTTTTCCAGTTATGGGCGCTCCGCCATTGGAGCAAAAATTGATTTGACCGAACACGCTCGGTTGAGCGGTCTGGCGGATTCGACAGCGTTGCTGTTTGCCGAATCGCCTTCGCGCATCGTGCTCAGCGTCAAATCTGAAAACGTGGATCAAGTGAAAGAAATTGCCGCCGAAATTGGCGCTATAGTCGCGGTTATCGGCGAAGTCGCGGGTAATAATCTGGCGATTACTTTGAGTGGCGAAACTCTGGCGAATGATTCGGTGGCTGACTTGGAACGCTTTTGGAACGGCGCTCTGCCAAAATCGCTGGAACGACCGTTGCCAACATCAGAAGGTTGACGCCGTTATGGCGACTTATTCACGTCTGAGCGCAACCAATGGGTCAACCTTTGTGGCTCTGTAAGCAGGTAAAAAGCTGGCCAGAATAGCAATTGCAATAATGGCGAGAGCCGTAATTGAAAAAGTAACAATGTCAGTTGCTTTCAGGTCATAGAGCAAGCTCGCCATAAAACGGGTTAGTAGTAGCGCAGTTGTTATTCCAGCCGCGACGCCAAAAAGCGTCAATTTCAAAGCCTTCCAAATTATCAATCCGAGTATCTGCCTCTGATCCGCGCCGAAGGCCATCCTTACACCTATTTCGTGGGTTTGTTGGGAAACAGAATAGGCCATAACGCCATATATGCCGCTGCCAGCGAGAATAATCGCAATAATGGAAAATATGCCGAGCACGAAAGTAATGAAACGGCGATTCCCAGTTGATTCGTCTATTCGCTGTTCCATGGTTTTTATATCGTACACGGGAATTTTAGGATCGAGATTCCTGACTTCCTGACGGACTATGGAAGCAAATTTTAAGGGATCGGAATCGGTCTTGATGACAAATGTATTGAGGCGTGAGGTTGATTGTAAATAAGAAGAGTACAAGTCGAACATGCTTTTGCTCTCAGGGCCGAAATACCTTACATCGCCAACTACGCCGACGATTTCAGCAGGCGAATCTTTGCCAGCTATGAGTAAAAGTTTTCCGATAGCGCTTTCATTTGGCCAAAAACGTCGGGCAAACGATTGATTGATGATAATGACAGGTTTGGAATTGGCCGTGTCGTATTCGTTGAAAAAGCGTCCTTCAATTAAAGGAATTCCTATGGATGAAAAGTAATCTGGAGTGACTGCCAAATCGCGGGCAAACCTTTCTTGAAATTTTCCCGCTTGAGGTTGCCCGAATATCTCGAACAACAGGGCGATGGCATCTCCTTTGCTCATTGGAATGAAATTTACAGCGCCGACAGAGCGAATTGTGGGGTAGCGACGCAATCGTAAAATCAGGCCATTGAAAAGCTGGCCAACTTTATTCGCGTCAGGGTACATGGCCTTGGATGGTGAAATGGAGATCGTAAGCACATTGGTGGCGTCAATTCCTGATTCGATCTTTAGAACTTTTCTGAAGCTTTCAATAAGCAACCCAGCTCCAATCAGAAGAGTTAATGCAAGCGCGATTTCCAGGATAACCAGAAAGTTTCTCAGCCCGGACAATCCTGTTCCGCTATTCGATCGAGACCCTCTTTCTTTCAGTGTTTTATCTATATCAATCCTCATCGCCTGAAATCCCGGAGCGAGGCTCAAGGCAATGCCGGTTAGCAAGGAAAGTCCCAGCGTAAATGTCACAGCGTACATATCCACACTCACGTTATTGAGAGAAATAATCGAGGTTGGCGTGTAGATAGAAATGAGCTTGAGAAACCAGAATGATCCGATCAATCCGGCAATGCCGGAAATTACCGACAGAATCAGGCTTTCGGTCAGTAGCTGACCAAACAACATACGGTTGCTCGCTCCGAGCGCAGCGCGAATGGCGATTTCTTTACGGCGAGTGATACCGCGAGCGAGCAAAAGGTTGGCTACATTGGCGCAAACTATCATTTGAACCAGACCGACTGCTCCCCAAAGCAATAGTAAAGATAGCTTCAAATCACCTGTGACTTTATCCAGTAATGGAATTATTCGAAGCTCTTTGGTCGCCAACCACGAGTCAGAATTTTCTTCGCTGAACCTTTGGCGTATGGCATTGAGTTCCTGTTGAGCTTGAGCAGCGCTTATTCTTGGTTTGAGGCGACCAATTACCTTATGGACGCCGGTCATGTTGGTGAAGATTCGATCCTTGCCGTACGATATCGGAATCCATACGTCAGCTTTCAGCGGAAAGCGAAACTCAGGGGAAGCAACGCCAATGACAAGGAATGGAACTTCATTTAGCAATACAGTCTTTCCTACTATTTCACCATCTGCGCCAAATCGCTTCTGCCAAAAAGAGTGATTAAGGACAAGAACTCGATTGCGCCCCGGCTCCTCTTCCTCTGAAACAAATGCGCGTCCGAGCACAGGCGCAACCTTGAAGGTGGAAAAAAATCCTGAGCTTACCCCAATGCCCTCGATTCTTTCAGGTTCCCGACCGCCTGACTCAACAGAGAAATTCAATCCGCCATCGGATACCCTGTAAGCGGAAAGACTTTCAAAGGACTGCAAAAACTTGGCCCAATCAAGCATCGGAGAAGCCAGCGAGGGCATGCCATCCATTGATGATGATAAATAAGCGTTTTCAATAATCATCAGCCGTTCTGGTTCCGGGCTGGCTATAGGGCTGAACAACGCGTGGCGTATGATACTGAAAATCGAAGTATTGGCTGCTATGCCCAAGGTGAGAATAAAAATTACTGCAAAGCTGAATAATGGGTACCTAATGATGGCTCGGATAGCGTAGCGTAAGGTTTTCATTGCTTTTTGCCGATAAATCTTGATTGAAGGTCTTTCACTTTGGATTGAGTCATGGCTCCATAATGAACCCATTCAACTCTTCCATTTTCGGAAACAATCATGACTTGCGGAATGCTTGTCACTCTGTATGCGCGTTGAGTGGCAAAGTCCGGCATAATCAAAACATCGAACCCGATATCATGGTTTTTCAGGTTATTCCTGCTGTCATCCAGTGAGTCCAAGGAAATTCCGCGAACAGCGAATTTTTGGGAAGTCGCTATTGATGCGATGGAATTCCAAATAGGGATTTCTTGTTGACAAACGCCACACATCGGCGAAAAGATAAAAAGAAGATATTTATTCTTTCCGTTGTAAACGATCTCCTTTTCGCTATTTTGTATATCAATGGTTTTGATGGCCGGAACTTTATCCTCTTCTTGGATTACAGGCGGGCCGCATAAGGTGCCGTATTGCTCGCGTTCTTTCGCCAGTAATTCAGAATTTTGACGTGAAGTCCTTACCGAGTAGGTGATTGCCAGGAGCGCCGTAATCATCAAAATAATGTAGGCCGGATCAACGCGTTTCCAAAAGCTTCGTGGTTTTTGTGGCTCAGGCTCGGCGACGACAGATTCTTCTTGCTTGGATGTATCTTTCATCGTGCGAAATCGCAGCATATTTTGAAGGAAGTAACAGATATTGCTTATTTCTCAGGAGTCTTTCTTTGGCATTTAACCGATGTGCAGTTATCGCCCTTTATCACTCCATACTCTTTAGTTTTAGGGATGTAGCAATTGCATTTAGGCAGGTCATCCTTATTCTTTTGCGGAGCGGGTTTTTTATCCGATTTTTGTTGAGGGGAAGCATCTATCCAGGAAATTAGGACAAATGCGACAGTCAACACAGCCGCCCATTTGCTTATTGGATTCATCTTTATCGTCATATCTAAGCCTTTCCCTGTTTAGAATTTTGCCAGTAATCTGCTTTCATAAGGATTTTTCTGTGACAATATGGGGAATTTCATTCCTTGAAAACTATCCTGTATGAGATGTGATTTCATTGAAGAATGAAACGCTCCCATATTGCCAACCACAATCTGCTTGATTTGGGTCATTGTATTTCGATCCAGCAAGGGTTAGGTAAACATTCCTCACCGACTATTCTTCCCCATACAGTTTCGCCATTGACAGTTCGGCAATTGCATTTTGGAACGCCCCCTTCATCGTCCGCGAAAACTTCTGAGGTCGCCCCGATTATGCTG
This sequence comes from Acidobacteriota bacterium, assembly GCA_016789645.1. GTDB lineage: Bacteria > Acidobacteriota > Blastocatellia > RBC074 > RBC074 > RBC074. The sequence continues at coordinate 4,016 of JAEUQP010000859.1, forward strand.
ACCGCCCCGAAAAGAACAGTTATTGCAAGCAAATTCTTCATAAATTTCATCATAAATCTCCTTTCGTTGTTTGTGACCGATTAGTTTACTGCGATTTCTGCCGAGATAAATATGGCCATCACTCGTTCGAATGTGTAAACATTGACTTCCGAGCGCGTAGTCAATCTATTTCTTCGACTCTAAATCGCCAACATGAGCTTTTCTCTAACTCATTAGACACGCTTCAGGCGAAAATCTTGATCTGGTTAAAAATATTATTTTCTTTTTTGCTCTCTCTCTCTCTCTCTCTTGCAGGTCGCAGAGCCTACGAAGCTTCTTCACAATGGAATGTTTTTCGCGGTATACAGAGGCCACCTTGATCCCCGTTTCTCGTGAAATATCTTCAGCCTTCCATCCCAAACGAAATAGATCGAAAAGTTGGCGTTCCCGATTGGTGAGGTTGTTCAATGCGTTATCCAGGAGTTTCATCTTTTGCTCTTGCCAGATTCTGTCTTCCTGTACAGGCGGTATGATCAAAAAATCAGTAGGTAGTTCATTCAGACTTTGTGTGCGTCGTTCACGTTGCAATTGGCGGCTGACATAATTGTTCGCCAACGTTTGCAGCCAGGTCCGAAATGAAGATTGATTTTTGAACGAACGCAGGCGGCGACAATCGTTTTCCAACAGACGCAACAATAAACGTTGACTCAATCGCATTATATCTTCAGGGGTTGGGTGATGATGGCTACGCAGGCAGGCATTGCGGCTGGCTACGTCAACTAGCGACAACACTCGTTCCTGAAGGCCATTCAGGTAAATCTCTTCTCCCATGATTTCGCGGTCAATATTTGGCATGCATAAACCTCCGGCTACTGAAATCACATTTCAAGCGTGTGGTTAGGCTGATAAGCAAGTTAGTTTGAATTACGATGGATAAACGCATGAGGCAACTGGCAAACAATTGTGACTCAGTTCATAAATCCGAAAAACCAAGTCGTTTCTGCTTATCAGGTCGGGTTAATTTGCGACTGTGAATTCTGATACGCCAGCAAGATAGATTGCGTTGACTGGCCGGTCAAGGTGTAAAGAGGGATACGTTTTTAGTGTCAAAGCGTTTTGGCGTTGTAAAAAACAAAAGCAGCCTGTACTCAGCTATTGAGCGCAAGGCTGCTTTTCTCACCCGTAGGTCAATGAGGTTTATGTCGCTGGTGAGTTTTCGTAATCGTAAAGCATCGGCGCGTCTTTGCCTGCCAATCGTGCGTAGGTGTAAAGCTGGCCGCGATGATGCCAGTGTTCGTCATACGCGAACGCGAACATTTGCCAGGCGGGGTAAGTTCCGAACGGCGTTTCGACATTGTTTGCCAGTTCTTCGTCGGTGATGGCGTTCAGCGCGTCATCCAGCGCCTGATGCGCGGAGCGAGCAAAAGCTTGCAAATCGGCGACGGTTTTCAGCTTGGCTACTTCCGCTTTGCCTTCGGCAGATTCCGGAATGGCGCGGTTTTCCGATTGCTGGGTGATTTTGCCTTTGCGAATGTCTTCCGCCCAGACTTTTTCCATTCCGTACATGTGAGCGAACAATTCGCGCGCCGAACGCATTTCCGGCTTCGGACGAAAATCCAGCCCGTCGTCGCCAAAACTGGCTATCAGTCGTAGCGTCACGCCGTGAATCATTTTGAAATACTCGCGTTGTCCTAGCAGAGCTTGTTTATTCATTGTTGCATTCCTCCCTGAAGAAAATGTGGTTTGGGTTTGAACGAAGATTCGGCAACCACAAAAGACGCAAAAGGCGCAAAATTATCAAAATCAATTTTGTGTCTTCTGAGCGTTTTGTGGTTTCAATCTTTCGCTCTCGGTTCTTGTCAACGAGCAACAATGTAAATCAGTCGAGTGACAACAGTATGTCAGCAGGATTTTCAGTCGGAATATTTTTCGTAAATTTCTTTGGCGATGTTTGCCAAACGACGTTTCAGCGAGTCCGGCTCCAGAACTTCGACTTTTCCTCCCCAACTCAGCAACCAGGAAATCACTTCGGTTTCAAAATGAGCTTTGAGCGTCACCAGCAAACCACCCGGATGGCCTTCGGGGTTGTCTTGCATTTCAGTGACGTAATACGAACGTGATTCGCGCACCCAGGGTGCAGCGTCGGGATGAAACAACGCTCGCACAATCACGTTGCGGTCGTCTTCTTCGGGAGCTTCGAGTTTGTAATCGGCTGGGCGGACAAAACTCTTGTCCAGCAATTTCAGGTCAGAAATTCGGTCGAGTCGAAACTGGCGAATCTCTTTTCGCAGATGGCAAAACGCATTCAGATACCAGGCGTCACCGTAATGCACCAGACTGTACGGATCGGCATCGCGAGTCTTTTTTGCTAGCGACCGATCCATTGAATAGCGTGTGTGGTAATGAAAGCGGATGGTTTTTCGTTCGATGATGGCGCGGCGAATCGCAGGCAGGAATGTCGCTGAAACGCCGCTGGCCAGCGTTTGTGGCGCAACCAACACGATGCTTTCGCGCAGGAAATTCACTTCGCCGCGCAGCTTTTCCGAAAGCACGGCCTCGATCTTACGGCTGGCGGATTTCGACACTTCGCCGTATTGATCGTCGAAATGACCGGCCAGCAGTTCGTTGCCCAACAGCAGCATTGTCGCTTCGTCCGTGCTGAAACTCAGCGGCGGCAGAAAGTAGCCTTCGACCAGCGAATACCCGATGCCAGCTTGCGCTACGACCGGCACGCCGGATTCACACAACGCCTGAATGTCGCGGTAAATCGTTCGCTTGCTGGTTTCAAAGGTGGCGGCCAAATCTTCGGCGCGCCGCGCTCCGTGGCGCTGCAATTCCAGAACGATGGCCAGCAATCTGTCTGTGCGATTCATCTGTTTGCTTCAGAGCCGCGCAAAAAAGTCTTTCGGCAAATCTTCCAGCGTCTTGAAGACCCAATCGCCGTTCAGTTCATCGTGCGTCGTCAACACGCCGACGGATTTCATTCCGGCGCGTCGCGCGGCTTCGATTCCCGCCGGAGCGTCTTCGACGACGATGCAATGTTCCGGCGCGATGTTCATCCGTTCTGCCGCTGCCAAAAACACATCCGGCGAAGGTTTCCCGGCTTTGACCTGTTCGGACGACATTACCGCGTCGAAAAATTCTGCAATGGCGAGCGCGTCAAACACGGCGTCAATGTTTCCTTGCGGAGCCGACGTGCCCAGCGCTTGTCGCCAATTTTCTGCTTTCAATTGCCGCAGCCAGCGTTCTGCTCCCGGCAACAAAACCAAACCTTTGGTACGAACGAAGCGGCGATAGGCTTCTTCTTTCGCCAGCGCAATGCGCGCGACTTCGGCGTCGGACATCTGCGGATCAATGCGTCCGCGCAAAATTTCGTCATTCCGTTTGCCGAAATCAGCCACGAAATCCTCAAACGTCAGGGTGATGTTTTCGGCAGCCATGACTTCGCGCCAGGCCTCCCAATGGTGGTCAACGGAGTTAATCAGTGTTCCGTCCAAATCCCAGATTACAGCTTTGGTCATCGAAAAAAATGCCTTTGTGAATGAATAAGAATGAACGCGCATTGTGCCCGCAACGTCAAAGCCAGCGCAAATTGACAGTTTTTTGCAGCGCGTGTTAGCTTCGCCGCGTTTGCATCAAGTGGCATTGGAAAACAATCAAAATAATCCCGAAGCCGTGAAGAACGCGGTAAAAGCTGCTATTCGTCGGCGCGGCGTGGTGCGAACGTATGTCGAATTCGCCGTTGCCTGGTTGGTGCTGCACGGCGTTCGATTGCTGCCTCGCTGGTTGGCGCTGAAAGGTGGCCAGGCCGTTGGGGCAATCGCTCACGCTGTGTTGCCGCATCTGCGCCGCCATGCCGAAGCCAATTTGCAACTGGCGTTTCCTGAGCTTCCCGAAACCGAGCGCCAGCGAATCAAACGCGGCTCATTCCGCAATTTGGGCCGCTTGCTGGGCGAAGTCAGCCAGTTTCCGAAACTCAATCGGCAGAACATCGAATCGGTCGTCCGTTATGTCGGGCTGGAAAATTACCTGAACGCCGTGGCCACAGGGCGGGGAGTGATTTTGTTGACCGGGCACATCGGCGCGTGGGAATTGTCTGTCTTCGCGCATTCGATTTACGGCCATCCGATGTCGTTTCTGGCTCGGCGCGTGGACAATCCGTTGGTCGAACGGCTGGCTGAATCGAACCGCACACGTTTTGGCAATCGCAGTATTGATAAAAAGAATTCCGTCCGCGAAGTGCTGAAGGCCCTGAAATCCGGCGGCGTCGTAGGCATTCTGGCCGATCTGAACGCTTCGCGCGAAGAAGGCGTTTTTTGCGATTTCTTCGGCATTCCGGCTTGCACGACTGCCGGAGTGGCGACGCTGGCCTTGCGGACTGGTGCAGTTGTCTTGCCCGGTTACATCGTTTGGGACGAGGCCGCGAAAATTCACCGTTTACATTTTGAACCGCCGATTGAAACCATCTCTACAGGCAACCGCGACGAAGACGTGCAAACCAACACAGCCAATTACGCCAAAGCGATTGAAGCCGTCGTTCGTCGTTACCCTGACCAATGGTTGTGGATTCATCGCCGCTGGCGCACGCGGCCTGTGGGCGAGCCGGAAATTTATTGATTGCAGATTAAGGGAGTAATTGTGATGAACTTCAAAACATTTTTGACGACATTCGGATTGATCTTTTTGGCGGAAATGGGTGACAAGACGCAGCTAGCGGCGATCACAATGGCTGCGGAAACAAAACAACCCTGGACGGTGTTTCTGAGCGCTTCGCTGGCGCTGGCGGCTGTATCGCTCATAGGCGTGGTGGTGGGTAGCGTGCTGGCCAATTACATCAACGCCGAATATCTGCACAAAGCCGCAGCCATCGCCTTCATCGTCATTGGCGTGCTGATGCTGTGGGGCAAAATGTGAAATCGAAAGGCGAGCGATGCAAACTCGATGGCAGCTTTTGCGACAAGATGATAACGGCCAGCGATTCGTAATTGGCGAATTTGCCGCTGAAGCCGAAGCGCGCCGCGAGCTGCAAAAGTTTGAAAGCCTGCACCACAAACAAACTTACTGGCTGGAAGAAATCAGCCCGAAATCCAAAATCCAAAATCCAAAATCCAAAATTCGTTTGATGATCGTGGCGGGCGAAGCTTCCGGTGATAAACACGGCGCGAAATTGGCGGCAGCGCTCAGAGCATTGCGACCGGATTTGTCGTTTACATTCTTCGGCGCGGGCGGCGATGAAATGCGTTCGGCGGAAGTGGAAACTTTGGTGGACGCGCGCGAAGTGGCGATTATGGGCGCGCTGGAAGTCGCCAAAGCTTTGCCGAAATTCTTGCGCGTGTTTCGCCGGTTGCGTGAAGCCGCCAAGGAGCGAAAGCCTGATCTGGTCGTGCTGATTGATTGGCCGGAGTTCAATTTACGGTTGGCCAAACGGTTGCGGCAAGATGGCCATCGCGTCGTCTATTACATCAGCCCACAGATTTGGGCTTGGCGCAGTTACCGCATTCGCGGCATTCGGCGCGATGTGGAAAAGATGTTGGTCATTCTGCCGTTCGAGCAAGATTATTACCGCCAGCGCGGCGTCAAGGTCGAATACGTAGGCCATCCTTTGCTCGACAGCGTTCACGTCACCGCCACTCGCGAAGAATTTTGTTCGCAGCGCAAACTCGATCCGGCCAAGCCGATTGTCGCGTTGTTGCCCGGCAGTCGTCATTCGGAATTGAAATACATCTTGCCGCCCATGCTGGAAACAGCGGCCAGACTTCAACAAACGCATCCGCACATTCAACTCATCCTGCCGCTGGCGCGAACGTTCAATCGCGCGGAAATCGCTGCCGAACTTCAATCGCTCAACAACCTGACGCTGATCGAACGCGACACATACAACGCAATCGCCGCCGCAGATTTGGCCGTTGTTGCCAGCGGAACGGCTACGCTGGAAACGGCGATTATCGGAACTCCGCTGATTGTCGTTTATCGAGCTTCGTCGTTGAACTGGCGAATTTTCTGGCCGCTGATCAACACGGAATTTGTCGGCATGCCGAACTTGATTGCGGGCAGAGAAATCGCGCCGGAATTGTTGCAAGACGATTTGAACGCCGACCGTCTGTCGCAAGAGATCATCGCGTTTCTGAATGACCCGGCTCGGCTGGCTCAGGCGCGAAGCGACTTGGCCGAAGTCCGCGATAAACTTGGCGAAGCGAACGCTTCCGAACGCGCGGCAAAACAGATTCTGGCGATGCTTGAAAATTAACCATTGGCCATTGCGCATTACCCATTAACCGTCAGGGTAAAGAAGAGCAACTTACTCTGACCAATAATGGCTAATGCGCAATGGTTAATGGCTGATGCGCTTTTACTCCACAGCTATCGTCACTCGATTGGCTGTTTTGCCGCCAAAGCTGATGATGACTTCGACGCTTGCTCCACTTGGAGCGTCTGTTGGAACTTGGACGTTCAATTGCCATAGCCCCACAAATCCCGGAGCCAACCCGCTGAAATAAACCGTCGCCGGTTTTCCGCCAACAGTTGCCGTTGGCAAGGTGGTTGTCGCCGCCAGCGGACTGCTGGTGGCTGCTTCGCCGTCTTTGATGGTCAATGGCTGGTTGTTGCTGGCGTTGACGAATAAAGCGCCTGCGCCCGTGCCGTACAGCACGACGAAATCGCCTTTGCGAGCGCGTTTGCTTTGCGGCGAAATCGCCGGATCGCCGTTGCGCGAAAAATCAGAATTTTGCGCGGCGGCCTGGCCTTTGCCCGAAGCGTCGGCGGAAAACAGCGCGGGAGCTGCTGCGGCAACAGTTACCGAACCGTACGAAGCGATGCCATCATCGCGCAGCACAACGACTGAAGCCGATCCCGCCGCAGTCGCATACGGAATTTGAAAATTGATCTGCGTTTTCGCCGTGAAGTACAGAGGCGAGGCGACGCCGTTGACGTAAACCGAAGTGGCTTGCAACGAACGTGGCAACGGCACACTGTTGGCGACGCCGATACCATCGCCCGCGATCAATTCCGTGCCGAACAGTGCGACGATTTCGCCAGGCGCGACGTTCGCCGAATAGCTGGCGGCTTCGACTGTTGCCGCCGTCATTGGAGCAAACGCCGAGGTCAGCGCCAGTGTGCGCGCATTGGTTAAAGTGTTGTTGGCCAATCGTACCCGAACCACAAACGCTCCCGGGTTGTTGAGTTCGCTGCCGGGAACCATCGCTGAAAGTCCGCTGGCAACTGGTTGCGAAGTCAGCGGCAATCCGTTGAACAGAATTGTCGCGTTCGCGCCGAACGAACCGAGCGCAGTCAATTCAACCGTTGTCGCTCCGCTGAAATCCAGAAAGGCCGACGGACCGCTGGTTTTGGCCAAGCCGGACAACGCTTGTGAGGTTTCGCTGACGACCTGGAATTTGACGGTTTGCTGCGTTTGCAACTGGCCATCGCTGGCGGTGAATGTGACTTGTTGATTGCCGAGTTGATTGGCAGTGGGCGTGAACGTAAATCGTTTGCTGGTTGGATCGAACGTCGCGTTGGCCAGTGTTCCGGCGGTAATGGTCAGCGGATTGTTGTCCGGGTCGCTGGCCGCGATGGTGAAACTGACTCGGTCGCCGACGGCCAAGAAACGATCAGGCGTGGCGGCAAATGTCGGCGGACGATTTACGCTTGCGGACGAAAGAACTTTGACCGATGTGGTGTAAATGTAATCGTCTTCGGGAGTGATTTGATTGTTGGCGGCATTGCCGACGGCGTAAAACGTGATGTCGCCGACTGCGCTGGCCGGAGCCATCCAGGTGAACGTCCAACTGTTCGACGCGGTTTTGCCTTGCGCGATCCCGGCTTCGCTGTGCGACAGGTAAGTTCGTTGCTGGCCTGAAGCCGAAGAATCGCGTTTGAGCGTCGTTGATACATTGGTCGTAGTCAGCGTTCCGATGGTGGAGGACGTCCCGTTTGAATCCAACGCTGTCAATTCAAATCCCCATGCGCGTGCCGTCGAATGCGAAACCGTCACCGTTACGGTGTAGCTCTGGCCGACCGTGTAGCTGGCGGGTAAGCCTGTGATTTCGACTTTGCCCGCGCCGGAATTTAGCGGGAATGTGTAATGGCATCCGGTGCAGGTTCCTTCGCCGGGCGCGCCTGTGAAACCCAGCGGCGGGCCTGGACTGATTTTGGCTTCGGCGCGTTCGGCGAACCAGCAATATCCCAGTAAACCGACAGCAAACGAAAGCGCGAAGAATTTTTTGAACGATTGCATCGTTTGGACTCCTGACTTTTGCGAATGAACCTTTGACATGCTCAACGGTTGGTTGGCTGGATTTTTTGTCAGCTTGCTGTGAATTTGCCGCTTGGCAGTTGATGAATTATTCTGCGGCGCAGTTCTATCTTCAAACTTTATGAGCGCGACAATTCTGAGAAACCTGCCTTCGATTGACCAGTTGCTGCGGCGCGATGCGTTGCAACCGCTGATTGATTCCGCCGGGCGCGAGATGGTGCGCGACCGATTGCGCGAAGTTCTGGAAGAGTTTCGGCGCGAACTGGTTGGCCGCAATGGCCAGGCTGATTCGGTTGGCGATGCGGCGGAATTGGCCAAGGAAATCGAACGGCGACTGGCTGCGCGTTTCGCTCGCCGTCAACAATCGCAAACCCAACGAGTCATCAATGCCACAGGCGTGGTGCTGCACACCAATCTTGGGCGCGCGCCGCTCAGCGAAGCGGCAATTCAGGCGATCAACGAAGTCGCCCGCGATTACAGCAACCTGGAATACGATCTGGCTTCAGGAAAACGCGGCAAACGCGGAACCGGGTTGACGGCCATGCTCGGCGAATTGCTCGGTTGCGAATCGGCGGCAGTGGTCAACAACTGCGCGGCGGCAGTGTTGATTACACTGAACACATTGGCCGAAGGCGGCGAAGTCATCATCTCGCGCGGCGAATTGATCGAAATCGGCGGCAGCTTTCGCATCCCGGACGTGATTGCCAAATCCGGTGCGCGCATCCGCGAAGTCGGCACGACGAATCGAACCCGCCTGAGCGATTACGCCAACGCCATCAACGAACACACCAAAGTCATTTTGCGCGCACATCCGTCAAATTACCGCGTCATTGGTTTCACCGAAAAACCTGCGTTGGAAGACCTGGCAGCGCTGGCGCGCGAACGCGGGTTGCCGCTCTTTGAAGATTTGGGCAGCGGTTGTCTGGTGGATTTGAATCCGTTGGGCATTCACGATGAACCGACCGTCGCCCAAGCCCTGAAAGCCGGAGCTTCGGTGGTGGCATTCAGCGGCGACAAATTGCTTGGCGGCCCGCAAGCCGGAATCATTCTCGGCAAAGCGGAATTCATCCAACGCATCAAATCCAATCCGTTGATGCGCGCGTTGCGCGTGGACAAACTGACCTTTGCCGCGTTGGAAGCGACGATCGCAACATATCTGGCTGGACGTGCCGCAACTGAAATTCCCGTTCAAGCCGCCATGCATGCCACGAAAGAAAGCATCACGAATCGCGCGGACGCGTTCATTCGCAGCGCAAAAAAACTTACAGGCAATCTGTCGCTTACGCTGGTGGATGGTCATTCGGTTATCGGTGGAGGCTCCGCGCCGGAAACGCAATTGCCGACGACGCTGATTGGCGTAACCTCTTCACAATTCAGCCCGGACGAACTCGAAGAGAAATTGAGGCTGAACCAACCGCCGATCATCGCCCGCATTCAGGATGATTGCCTTGTTTTTGATCTGCGAACCGTCAATCCGGGCGCGGAACCGGAAATCCTCTCGGCTCTGGCTGCGCTCGGAAGTTTCTAAATTCTCCATCTGAAAACAGGTAAAACTACGTATGGCGCACATTCTGCGTCCGTGCGAAAGTCCGCTCGTCAAAGAGCAGTAAAGTTTGTGGAAGCGCGGTTTCGACTGGTGCCCAAATTGTGGAACCGTGCGGTGAATGGAATTCTGGATTGCCCAACGGTCGCCAGTTGCGGTTGCAACACACCAAAGCGAGTTTCGGGGAAATATGGCATCTGGGCATCGCTTTGGCCTCCCCCTAAATGTTGCAAAGAATGCAATTCGGGTGGCCAGATCGAGAGGGAGGTTGTGGGGCTTCCCTCTTGATCCTTCTTTTTTGAAAAAAAAATTGATACCAGATTCCCACACAACTTTCCCTCTTTTTGCTGGCCCAGCAAAACAGCCGTTACGCATATTTTCTTCTGGCAAGTTTTCCGCCCGTAGCCCAAGTTGGGGGCATAAGCGACGCGAGGTGGCACTTTAGTCGCGGAATACCCCACGCCGCAGAGCGCGGATGTGCAACCTTTATGCGCGAGATACCGCAGACATCTCACGTACGAAGATTGCCATTCGCGCTTTGCTTTAGTTTGGGATGGGGTGGAAAAGGGATGGTGTTAGCTGTTGTAAATCATCAAACGACGCTGCTCCACTTGATCCATGAGTTCTTCGATACTGTACAATCCCGGCTCTGTGCCGTCAGCCGCCATGGTTTCGATGATGTTCAGCAAGGTCGAATTGTACGGAGTCGGCACGCCGTACTTTTCACCCAACAAAATGATTTCGCCATTGAAATAACCCGCTTCGGTTTCGCCTCGTTTCCGTTTGAGATCCATCCAGGTTGAAGGATAGGTGCGAAGCTCAAGAGGGATTTCTTCCGCTTGGGCGAGCTTTTCGGGAGCTTCGCTCGTGCTGCGGAGCTCAGCCAAGCGTTTGGGAAACTCAATTGGATTGTTGGCGTCGGCAACGGAAATTCCCGCGACTTCCAGAGCATGCAATCCTTCTTCTTCGACATCGGCCATAAAGCGGCTGATGGCAGGCGATGCCAGACCGTATTGCAAATGTTTATCTATGATCGAGAACGTCGCGTTGTGCAGATTCAGGATCAGTTTGCTCCATTTAACAGCCATGATGGATTCGTGCGTCGTCACCCGAAACCCGGCTTTTTCCAGTTGCGCAGCAATGTCCAAACCAAATTCATCGCAACCGAGCGGGTAATTGCCCAGCGAGATGAGATGATTCAACGTGTGAGAAATGACTCCCGGTGAAATCATCGTGACGCTGACCCCGGCCATGGCTCCATAAACAGTCAGAAATCGCCGTGCGGCGAGTTCTTCATTGCGGACGCCGTTTTGTAGACAGAAGATCGGAATGCCTTCGGGGAATACTTCGCGCAATGATTGAACCGAAGCAGCGGTTTGCGAACTTTTGACAGTCAGAAACAATACATCGTCAGCGCGCGGAGCAATCTGGTTTGGTGACGTAACGGCAGGAAGTTTGACCACGCGATCACCTTTGACCGATCGGATGTGCAATCCGTGCTGGTTGACGGCGTCGGCGTGGGCGTCACGAGCAATCAGGACGACCTCAGCTCCGCTATCGGCCAGCCAACCACCGACCAGACTGCCAACTGCTCCTGCTCCATGGATGATGAATCTCATCGCGTACCTTTGGAAAACGTGGGTTGTAGCGTTCGGTTGGAAATTGGGACGAACCGCAAAATTGTAACGGGCATCAACCGATGCCCGTTACAGCGCGCATTTGCAACGCCCCCGGCAGGACTCGAACCTGCGGCCCTCTGCTTAGCCTACCACTCCGGATTTCCCCGGCCTCTTGCGAGTTGTGGTCTGGACCATATCTTAGGCATTTCAGCCTGGATGCGTATGGCCTCTACGGAACCCTTGTATAGCTATCAGCAAATCTTATATTTTTTTGCTGGTTATTTTTCGGAGCAGCAATTCTAAGAGTCAGCCCAACGTTAATTTCTTCCGCTTTCACGTAATAGCACTTATCCGTTTCTGGACAGTAAATGCAGAAAATATCAACCTGGCTTTTATCTACTGGTTTTCCGTGAGAACCGTTTTTATCCGCCCACCAGCTAATTAAATTAACTTGCAGGACTCCTTTAACGGCACTGCGATATTTGACCTGAATCCTGATGAAGCTTTCGCCGTCATAAGCCACCAGATCAAAAGGAGCGTGCTCGGTTGATGGAAATAAAACTACATATCCTTGTTCAACCAAGTCACAGAAAGCCTTTACCACTCCTAAATCGCCTTTGTTCTTTGTGTGATGAGCTTTGATTCCAATTCCCATCGCATCAATCCCCAAGACGATCTTCACAAGGTTTCCTCGGTGTTGTCATAAAAGCCTTTCGGCTTCCTTAGAGATTCACCGATATAGCACCCTCCACTATACGGATTACGATTCTCCGTATAGGCTCCTAGTTGAAGGCAGATGCTCTATCCACTGAGCTACGGGAGCAACGCGACGTAATGTACGCGATCATCCGCAGGCAGGCAAGCGATGGGCTTACTGCTTCACCTCCAGTTGCCGGTCGTCATAAAAGCGAATGCGGTCAGCGACCAGCAGTTTGGCAATGAAGACAATCTGGCCGGTGTGATAGCTGAAATGTTCGACTGCATGAAAGATCGAATCGAGCACGGTTTGCGAAAAGCCTTGCGGCACAATTTCCCGCTGAAGTGGCGTTTCGTCTTCGTCCAGGTTGCGTTCCAGTTGAGCCAGTACCGCGTCAACTTCTTCGAGCGTCGTTTGTAGTTTGGCCAACAGGTCTGCTTTGTTGAGTTGGCTTCGCTCATCGAATTCGCTGGTACGATTGCGGGTATCGGTGGCGCCACCGACCCCGGCGATCAGCCATTGCCGCACGTTGCCGCACAGATGCAGGATCAGATTGCCAATGCTGTTGCTGGCTTCATTCGGACGCCACCAAAGCTGTTCATCGGTCAGTTCGGCTAATGCGCCGACGATTTTGACCGGATAATCTTCGCGCAAGCGAAATCGTGCGTGTCGAACAAAGGCTTGGCCAGCGGCGAGCGGTTGTTCGGGTGGTTCCAGCAAAAACGATCTGCGAGCTTCTTTCATCATCAACTTCTCCTTGGGCGCAGGATTCATGGTTTGCGCCGGAAACGTGGCGCTTGGTTTATGGCGCGTGTTATAAACCGTCCACACAAATCCAGCCAACAACTCAAATTTCCAAAACATCGGGAGCGAAACATGAAACGAATGGTTCTGGTTTTTCTGGCGGTCTTTGTGCTGTCAGTGTCGGGGCAACAACAAAGCGGCAACATTCAGGTATTGATTTCCGGCGGGACGCTGATTGATGGAACGGGAGCGGCTCGGCGTGTCGCCGATGTGCGCATCGTTGGCGATACGATCAAAGAGATTGGCAAGCTGAAAGCGCAACCCGGCGAACAAGTCATTGATGCCAAAGGGCTGATCATTGC
>JAEUQP010000999.1 GCA_016789645.1 Acidobacteriota bacterium
GTCGCGCCGCAATCCAGAGGCATCAAGTAATTCAATTTTGGATTTTGGATTCTTGATGACGAATTGCCCCAATCGAGAACCCAAAATCCAAAATCTAAAACCCAAATGATTATTGGACGCATCATTGGCAACGTCGTCGCCACACGAAAAGACCAGCGGCTGGAAGGTTGCAAGCTCCTGCTCGTCCGCCCGATCACGCTGACCGGCGAAGACGAAAGCAGCTATCTGGTGGCGATTGATACGGTCGGCGCAGGATACCGAGAAAAAGTCATCGTCGTTTCCGGCAGCAGCGCTCGCATGGCCGAAGGCATGAAAGACCGCCCCGTAGACGCCGCCATCGTCGGCATCATTGATACGGTCGAAGTGACGGATTGAGCAATGGGACGACGCGCCAAATTACTCGATAAAATGTTGCGTGGCACTTCAGATGCCAACATCAATTTCAATGATCTTTGCCATTTGTTGAGGTCACTGAATTTTGTCGAGAGAATACGCGGCGATCATCACATTTTTTCAAGAGATGGAATCGAAGAAATTCTGAACCTGCAACCGAAAGGGGGCGCAGGCAAAGCCATATCAGGTCAAACAAGTACGTGCCGTGATCTTGCGGTATTGGTTGGCCGACGAACTTGATGAGTAAAACGATGACGAAGTATGAAGTTATCATTTATTGGAGCGAAGAAGATGACGCCTTCATCGCTGAGGTTCCTGAATTACCCGGCTGTGCCGCGGATGGCCAGACATATAGTGAGGCAATTGCCAACGTAGAAGTCGTCATTCAGGATTGGATTGAAACCGCCAAAGCGTTGAATCGCTCGATTCCTGAACCAAAAGGCCGCTTGGTTTTCGCTTGATCCTTCTGAGCACTGCTCTCCGACCATGACCACCATTCGCATTGCACTCGCGCAGATCAACACCACCGTCGGCGATTTCGCCGGTAACACAGCCAAAATCGTTGCCAGCATCGAACAAGCCAGACAACTCGGAGCCGATATTGTCGCCGTCCCCGAACTGGCGCTGACCGGATATCCGCCGGAAGATTTGCTGCTCAAACCGCAGTTCATCGCCGCCAATCGAAAAGCTCTGAACGAAGTCATTTCCGCGTCGAAAGGCATCATTTCGATCGTCGGTTTTGTGGACCGCACGACCGATATTCACAACGCCGCAGCGGTGATTTGCGACGGCGAATTGAAAGCGGTGTATCGCAAAAACTTCCTGCCGAATTACAGCGTCTTCGACGAATACCGCTATTTTGACGCGGGACAAAGCGCGCCGATTTTCGCTTACGGCGATGTGTTGTTCGGCGTGAACATCTGCGAAGACATCTGGTATCCCGGCGGCCCGACGCAAGTGCAGGCATTGGCCGGAGCGCAACTCATCATCAACATTTCCGCTTCGCCTTATCACGCAGGCAAAGGGATTGACCGCGAACGCATGCTGGCGACGCGCGCCGAAGATAACGCCGTGGCTTTGGCGTATGTGAATCTGGTCGGTGGCCAGGACGAGCTGGTCTTCGACGGCCAAAGCCTGGTCATCAACGAACGCGGTCAGATCGTCGCGCGCGGCAAGTTGTTTGAAGAAGACCTGATCGTTGCCGACATCAATGCCGAGCGAGTCTTCAAACAACGGTTGCACGACCCACGGCGACGACAGGAACGAATAAATGTCGCCAGCCAGGGAATCACGGTCGAACACATTGAATTGCCTTATTCGCCGGTCAAAAAGGAGCGACCAACTCTGAAAGAGTCGTGGACGGAAACATCCGCGATCCGGCTTCCGGAAGAAGTCTACAAAGCATTGGTCGTTGGCACGCGGGATTACGTGCTGAAGAACGGTTTCAAAAGCGTCGTCATTGGGTTGTCGGGCGGAGTGGATTCGGCGTTGGTGGCCTGTGTCGCCGTGGATGCGCTCGGCGCAGAAAATGTCACCTGCGTGTTTATGCCGACGCGATATTCATCCAGCGAAAGCGCTCGCGATGCCGAACAACTGGCGAAAAACCTGGGCGTTGCGTATCACGTCGTTCCCATCGAAGACGTGTTCAACCAGTATCTGACAATGCTCGATCCGGTATTTGCCGGGACACCGATGGGCATTGCCGAAGAAAACATCCAAGCGCGCGTGCGTGGCAACATCCTGATGGCAGTGTCGAACAAATTCGGTTCGATGGTGCTGACTACCGGCAACAAAAGCGAACTCAGCGTCGGCTACTGCACGCTGTACGGCGATATGTGCGGAGGATATGCCGTCATCAAAGATGTTCCGAAGATGCTGGTCTACGAACTCTGCCAGTATCTGAATCAGCGCAACGACCAAGAACTCATTCCCGAATACATTTTGACCCGCCCGCCGTCCGCCGAATTGCGCGAAGACCAGAAAGACACGGACTCATTGCCGCCGTATGAGGTGCTGGACGCGATTCTGAATTTTTATGTCGAACAAGACCTCAGTCTGGAAGCGATTATCGCCGAAGGGTTCGATGAAGCGACTGTTCGTCGCATTGCGCGGCTGGTTGACCTCAACGAATACAAACGCCGTCAAGCGGCTCCCGGCGTTCGCATCACGCCGCGCGCATTCGGGCGCGATCGCCGCATGCCCAT
>JAEUQP010001007.1 GCA_016789645.1 Acidobacteriota bacterium
GCAATGCATACAGACACAGCAGCCGCCAACAGGAATTCTGGTCACTTCGCTCGGCGACAACCCGGACAGGGATTTGACTGATTTGGTTTGCGACGATGGTTTGGGAAATTGCACCTTGCGCGCGGCAATTCAACAAGCCAACGCCATTCCGGGAGCGAACACCATCACGTTTCGCGTCGGCACGAGTGGAGGCACTGCCACGATTCTCCCGCAAACGCCGCTGCCCGCAATCACCGATTCGCTAACCATTGACGGTAGCTCGCAGCCAAACACTTTCAGCGTTCCGCAGATCGAACTGAGCGGAGCAGCAGCGGGAAATTCCTCGTTTTCAGGACTGACGATCAACGCCGATAACTGCATCATCCGCTTTTTAACCATTAGCCGGTTCGGCGGAAACGGAATCAGCATCAGCGGCAACGGCAATTTGATCGAAAACAACATCATCACGTCGAACAACGACAACGGAATTTCAGTCGCCGCTGGCGTCGGCAATCGGTTGAGCAAAAACTCCATTTACTCAAACGGCCATTTGGGAATTGACTTGGGGCAAAACGGTGTTACTCAGAACGATCCGGGCGATGCGGACACCGGAGCCAACAATTTGCAGAACTTCCCGGTTGTCACTTCGGCGGTTATTACTGGCAAATTCGTTCGCCTGAGCGTCAATTTTGACGGCGGAAACTCGCCTTACACGCTGGAGTTTTATGCGAACACGACTTGCGGCTCGTCCGGTTACGGCGAAGGACTGATACTTTTAGGCGAGATCACTGTAACCGGCAGCGGTACTCTGACCCCTTCTTTCCAAGACATCGTTCCGCGGGGCGGCTTCATTACGGCGACAGCGACTGATTCGTCCGGCAACACTTCGGAGTTTTCTCCGTGCAAGCTGGTTGACCCCGACAAGCCCAACGCTCCGGCTGTGAACGTCAACAGCATTGTCGTTTTGCCTGACCTGATTACGGCTACCGGCTCCAACTTCGCCGACAAGATGGAAATTCTAGTCAACGGCGTTAAGTTCTCTGACCCAGCAAAAGTCGAAAAGGAGAGGATGCGCGTATCGCAAACTGGCATTCTGACCAGCACTGCGAGTAACAGGCAAACAATTGACCGAGCGATTCCCATTAGAGTTCCGGTAAACATCACGTTTCGTAACTTGGATAAAGATTCCAAACCCGCAGGCGAAACTTCCGTCTTGTTTACCCGAACTCCACGAAACATCAACCAGGGGCTGAATCGGAACCCGGTTTATCCGCCGTTGGTGGTGGTCAATGTGGTCAGGTTTGGAGGCATCATCAAAATCTCAGGAATTCTGACTGGGATTCCCAAAACCACATACACCATCTTCTTTTTCTTTTTCCCGGTTCGTCCGCCAGGGCCCGCTAGCTGCGCGATTCCCGACGACCAGAAAAAGATCATCGGCTCGATTACTGTCACCACCGACGAAAAAGGAGTCGCCACATTCGACAACGTCACGTTTCCAGACCCTGACCCAACTCAGGAAGGCATCGTCAACGCCTACGCCATCCCGGAAGGCGAAAGCGTGGAAGAGATTTTAGGCAATGGCTGCATCTTACCGGGCGCATTGATTCAGGAAATCAGCGTGACCTCGAATCAGATCGCCGCTCGAGGCATCGCGTTCGTAGCACCAGTTCAGATCTTTGTTGACGAAACTGAGTTTGTCGAACCGGCGATGGTCGCCGCTGATCGGCGCTCGGTCACTCAGAAAGGATTGCTAAAAGATGGCAGGAGTATTGACCTGGCGATTCCGCCCGGTCGCCGAGTCCAAATCCGATTCCGCAACTCTGACGGCAGTCAAACTGAAGTGTTGTTCAAACGATAAGATTGAAAAGCAGCCAAAGCAACAAGGAGATAATTCCATGTTCAAACGATTCTCAGCATCCGTAACTCTTGCGATTTTCCTGCTCGGAAGCCTTGCTCCGTTATCGCCGACCAATGGGCAAAACACTGTATCTGGCGTGGTGAAAGGTCAGGTCTCCGACAAAAAAAGCAAGCAGCCGTTACACGGCGCAACAGTTACAGTCGAAAACAAGGCAAACAACCGTCAGCGAACAACCATCTCCCAAAGCGATGGTTGGTACACTCTTCCTTTTGTACCTCAGGGAAATTATGTCGTCACTGCGGAAATGGATGGATATGTGCCTGAAGCCAAACCGATAGAGTCTCTACCGGTTAACATCAACTCCATTGCACAGGTGGACAGCAGGAAACATCACTGGCTGGTCAATATCCAGCTTTCCAAGCCAACGCTTAGAGGCCAAGTGCTCGACAACGAAGGACGCGGGTTGGGCGGAAGTTCAGTTGTCGTCAGCAGCCAGCGATGGGGAATCAGGCAAACCGTTTTGACCGATCAGGATGGTGGATACCAGATTCCAGATTTGCCAACCGGCCAGTACCAGCTTGACGCGGAATGGAATGGCGAAAGCGCTCCAAGCCAACAAATCCTGCTTGATCGCAAAGAAGTCCTGGCTCCTGCCATTGTCTTTGAAGCAGAAGAAGCCGCAGACACCGCCGAACAACCCGCTTCGGAAAAAAGCGTGATTGAAAAACTGTGCTGCTGGACGATTCAGCCGTTTGGGTTGAATGGACTCGGCGCAAATCGCTCAGGACAAAATCCAGCGGGAACGGCAACCGCTCAAACTGGCGGCGCGCAATCCGGCAGGACGGAGAGAGTAGCGTTGCTGGTAAACAGCGCCGACGCCACGCGGCGAGCCAATTTCAGCGCCAACCAGATCGGAGCTTTGCCGTTGGGCGGAGCGAATTACATGCGTTCGTTCGACGAATTGGCGTTGTTAGTGGCGGGCGTAGCTCCACCTCCGTATACGTTTGGTGTCCGCGGGCCGGGCGTCGGCATAGGCATCGGCACAGCAGGCCAATTTTCGGTCAACGGCATGCGCGCGCGGTCGAACAACTTTTCGGTAGATGGTTCCGACAACAACGATGCCGACGTGGGCGTGCGGCGGCAAGGTTTCGTCGCGCTGGTTCCCCAGGCCATCGAATCGGTGGACGGTTTGGCCGTCGTGACTTTGCTGTGGGACGCTGAACTTGGACGCAACAGCGGCGGACAGATCAACGCCGTTTCCAAATACGGCGTGAACCAGCTTCACGGGCAGGTTTACGGATTCTTCAACGATTCCAGTCTGAACGCTCGAAACTTTTTCGATTACAACGGCGGGGCGGCTGGCGGCAAAACTCCATTCACGCGAACACAGGCGGGAGGAATTTTGGGTGGCCCAATCGTCCGGGATCGTTCACATTTCTTCACCAGCTTTGAATTCATCAAGGTCAACGCTCTGTCCGAACAGCATTTCGCAACGCCGACCTTTGACGAACGTCGCTTCATCGGATTGCAAAGTTTGGGCTTTGCCAGCAACGACGCTTTCGGCGTGCTCAATTCTGGCGCAGTTCAGCCATTCAACAAAACCACTCCGCTGGGCAGCAACATCTTCAATCTTTACCCGCTGCCGAACTACACGGCAGGGCCTTTCGGTGCGAACACCCTGACAAAGATTTTGCCCGCCAGCGGCAAAGGAGTGGTTACTTCGTTCAGGCTGACCCAGCAATTTGGTGAAGACCATACGCTGAACGCGCGTTACAACTTCACGGACGACGATCGGTTGTTGCCGAGCGTCAATCGCGCGATCAATTCTGAGCTTTTGTCTAAAACCCGGTCGCACAACCTGTCGCTGATTTTCGACAGTGCTCTCAGTTTGACGCAATTCAACCAGGCGCGGTTCTCTTTCGGACGTACGCGGCTCAACTTTCTGAAAAGGCCGGACAGTCCATTCATCTTTGAAAAACACTCAGACACAACGATCAATTTGCCACAAGGGACATTCCCGTTCACTTCGCAAACCGGCTCAATCGGCGAATTGGTCATCGAACCGTTCAGCCCGGTCGGCGTTGGCGTTCACTTCTTTCCGCAGGCGCGCGTCAGCAACACGTTCCAGTTCGCCGATACGTTCTGGTGGAATCTGGACAGGCATTCGGTCAAATTCGGCGCAAACGTTCGCCGCTATCAATTGAACAGCCGACTGGATCGCCTGTACAGGCCTCAAGTCGTTTACGCTGGCGGGCTGTTGCAACTCGGAACCGTCACCACCAATCCCCAAAATGAACTGGTGTTTACTCGTGACGCCACTCAGCCTTTGCCGCTGACCGGATTGCAATTGGCCAGCTTGGGCGTGGCGTCCGCCATCACGCAAACAATCTCCACCACGCCGCCGGATTCGACCGTCGAACTGAGGTTCAACGAATACCACCTGTTCATCAACGACAAGTGGCAAATCAAACCCAGACTGACGCTGGATTACGGCTTGCGACACGAATACAGCTCAGTGCCGCATTCGGCAGACAAACGGATTGAACAAGCATTGACGCTGGAATCGTTGCCGCCGCCGGGCAATTCGCGCTTCAACGACACAGATCGAACGAATCGCTTCAACGCAGCCGTCACGGCTTATCGCAACATACTGGACGGACGCAACCGGATTTACGATCAGGATAGAAACAATTTCGGCCCGCACTTTGGGCTGGCTTGGGCGCCGGGCAAAGACGGGGTAACGGTGTTGCGCGCCGGTTATGGAATTTATTACGACGCCATACTCGGAGCCGTCGTCACACAATCGCGCAACGTTTTTCCGCGCGAAATTCCGATCAACGTAGACCCGGCGTTTTTGAAATTCGACGTGTTCTCTCTCAACAACCCGGAGTTTCTGAGAATCATCAAGGACGCACAGGGAAATTTCACCAACCCGATCAGCCTGCTTCGTCCTGGAGTCTGCAACCAGTTCAACACCTGCAATCATGTCGGAGGCGATCCGGCAGATTTCGTCGCCTTGATCGGCGAGTTGTTTTTTCAAAACTCCATTGGTGGCGGATTGGCGTTCACGTTGCCCGAAAAACGGCTGCGAACTCCTTACTCCCAGCAATGGCATTTGACCGTTGAACGCGAATTGTTCGGCGATTACTTCTTCTCTGCAGCTTATGTGGGAAACAAAGGAACCAAGCTGACGCGGCTGATGACACCCAACAACGGCTCGATCATTACGCCGTTTATTTCGATGGCGCGAAACCTGATCGTCCCGCCGACAAACTATTCGGCGGTCATCTTGAATACAGGAATCGGGAGCACGTTCATGAGACCTGAGGATAATCTGGGCGCATATCAGATTTACGAAAACTCTGCGGCGTCGAACTATCACGCGCTACAAATCGAAGCGCGCAAACGTTACCACCAGAGATTTCAGTTCACGACGGCTTACACCTGGTCACACGCGATTGACGACGTTTCTGACGTTTTCACCATCGCCGGAGCGCCGATCCTGCCTCAAAAACTGGACAAACTGCGGCTGGAACGCGCCGACGCCAACTTCGACGTTCGGCACCGAGTTTCGGCGTCCGTGCTTTGGGACTTGCCATTTTTCGCCAACAACCGCCGTCGTCTTGGCCGGTTGCTGGGCGGCTGGCAGATTGCGGGAATTTTCCAAGCGCAAACCGGCCAGCCGTTCACTCTGACGTTGCCGTTCGACAACAACTTTGACGGCAACTTGTCTGACCGTCCGGGAACTGCCGCAGGATTGATCCCGATCACAGGGCATGGGCGAATTCGCGTTCAACTCGCAGCAGGTCGCACGCTGGACGACTATCTCAACTTTTCCAGAATAACCCTAGCCCCCGGGACCGGTGTTGTCGGACGCAACAGTTTTCGCGGCGACAGCTTCGTCAATTTGGATTTTTCGCTGAGCAAACATTTCCGCTTCACTGAAAGGCGGTCGCTGGAATTTCGCACTGAGTTTTTCAACTTGCTCAACCGCGCGAATTTCGGACTCCCGATTAGCGTCATCTCCGCGCCTGGATTTGGGTCTGCGGTAGAAACCGTGAACTCGGCACGAATGATCCAATTTGCCATCAAGTTCGTCTTTTGATCCGGCTGAATGCCAACCCCAAATACAAAAGCGGCCACAACCGGAATTGGGTGTGACCGCCTTTGTGTTCATGTGCTGTCAGATTACTTCTTGACGAATTTCAGCGAAGCGGAGTTGATGCAATAGCGCAATCCCGTCGGTTTTGGTCCGTCGTCGAACACGTGACCCAGATGAGATTCGCAGCGGCGGCAGACCACTTCAATGCGTTGCATGCCGAAGCTGTTGTCGTTGTGCACCGCGATATGAGCTTTATCTATCGGCTGCCAGTAACTGGGCCAACCGGTTCCGGAATCGAATTTGTGTTTGGAGCTGAACAGTTCCAAACCGCACCCGATACACACGTAAACGCCGTCTTCGTGGTGATCCCAGTATTCACCGGTGAATGCGCGTTCCGTTCCTTTCTGACGCGCGACGTAATACTGAATCGGCGTCAATTCCTTCTTCCACTCTTCGTCGCTTTTCACGATCTTCTCGATGACTTTCTTCTGCCCTTTGTTGTCGTCTTTTTTGGCTTGTTCGACTTTTTGTTTGACTGCCTGTGCCCGGCTGGCCGATTGCGCGGATACGAACCACCCGACTGCCGCGCAAACCACCAGAGCAATGACGATTTTCACCATAACGTGACTCCTTCAGATGAGATCAGGCCTTTTTGTTATTAGCCTTGTTCTCTTCCGGCTTTTTCTCCTGGGGTTTATCTTCGCCCCACCCATGGATGACGATCTTGCCGTTTTCGATCGTCAACGATAGTGAAATGATTTCGTTGGAGGTTTTTGTTCCCGCTTGATCCGTAAACACAAAGACAAAGTCTTGTTTGTAAACATCCGGGTTGCTGCGATCCACGCTCGG
>JAEUQP010001014.1 GCA_016789645.1 Acidobacteriota bacterium
GCGACGGACGACGGCCAGTCGCAATTGCGGATCGGACACCAGCCGCGCCTGATGCAACAGCCTGCGCGCAGACCGCGTTTCGCCCATTCCCAGCGCATAAAACCGCACGCCGGATTCCCCCGTCCACAAAACCAAACAGCCATTGTCGGCCAAGGTTTTGACCGCCGCATGCGTGATCGAAGTCCCCGGCCCCAACAACAGCGCCGTCAAATTGGAACAGGGCACGGCGACTTTGCCGGCCTTGTCGTTCAAGGCGATGGCTTTGTCATCCTGGTCAATTTGTTTGTGCTCGACATACAGGTAACTCTGACTGTCGCGCACTTTGGGCAACACGTGTAAATCGTTCATAGAAATCTCCTTGCTGGGAGCGCGGGCGTCCCCGCCCGCCAAAAATAGAAGCGCGAAGCTTCCTTATTCCAATGAATCAAGGAAAGCTGCGCGGCTTTTTTACTCTGCGGACGGAGACGTCCGCGCTCCGGCAGGCGCAATCGAAAGCAGCCCGAAGCCATACGCTTTGCCAGAACCGATGCCGTCGGCCAACGCTTGTTTGAATTTGTCGGCGTCGGTGATTTCCAGCACGCCTTCAAACACGACTGCCGCAAAGGTCAGTCGCCGTTTGGGCGCAACGGCGTCATTGACTTCGCGCCAGCCGATGACCTTGTTTTCCGGGCGAGCGCGAACATCGGCGATTTCGGGTTTGATGCGAACGCCAACCAACTGAAAGCCATGATGTTCGGCTTTGCGATGCAGCCAGGCGATCTGATCTTCTTCGCCGCGAATTTCTATGCGCTTGCCATTGCTTTTGCCGCCTTCGGCATCTTTTCGCCGCGTTCCGATTTTCTTTGTCGGATTAGCGCGCAACCGAAACGCCAGCCGCCGCCCGGTCGTCAACGAAGAGTAGCTGCCATTGACAGGTTTGCACGCCGGATTGTTTTCCGCTTCGGCCAGATAACCGGACGGCAATTGCCCCCAGTTTGGTTCCAACGCGGATTGCACAATCGCCGTCACTTGTCCGCTTCGCACGGACGTTTCCAGCCGAAACAACAACCCGAATTCATCTCGCGCCGATTGAGCTTTGGTGTGCGGAAAGGCCGCCATCAAGGTGCGATGCAGTTCCTGACAATCCGCCAGATCGCGCCGCACCGCGCGACAACGAGGATTCAAAACCAGTTTGGAAAGAAACATCACTCGCCTCCTTTTGAATTTGCTGGCAAAAGCGTTGCAACTGACACAGCCGGTAGCTCCTTCAGATACCGAGTTGAGAACTGTCTTTTCCCAAAGGAAATGGGGAAATCCATTCTCGCCACTGCCTCCGGATCGTCAGGTGTTGTGTCAACCTGTAATCGCAAGCCTTCTTCCGATGGCTTTTCGTCTTTCCCTACTAGCCAGCGATGTGTTTGCAACGCCTCTTCCAGGGAAGACCCGTAGAGGTCGTTCTTGTAAATCCAAATCGGCTCGCTAGGCACGAATGCCTTGCGACCAAGACAGAGTTGCCAGACAGGTTGCCGCAGCTTTTGGTGAAGCAAGGCCAGAATTTCCTCGTCTCGCTCATCTCGGCCTTCCAACCCAATCAGAAAGATCGCGTCCGCCAGATAGAAACGATGAGAAACAACTGGTGTCAGCTTGCCATCAGCAGTTGCGACGCCATAACGACGTTGACTCTTTTTATCTCTTGCATCGTGCCAATAAGCCCCGCCAACCGTGTGGTAATCCTTCAGCATTACGCCAGGACGATCCACGCGCACGCCCATTCGCAAACCAGCCAACCGGCTGAGCGAAGGGCATTCCGGCAAGTCCTCATCTTCCGGCTTCGCGGGATCATTCTTCGGTTTGCCGAGCGCCGCGCAGAGCAAACCGACTACGCCGGATTTGGAAGGTTCCAGCCTGGTTTCGCGCTGACCAAAGCGGCTGTCCACGCCCCACGACTGCATTGGCCCAGCCAGCCGCAGCAGAAGTGTTTTCATTCAGCCGCTCCTTTCTGGTCGCCATTTGGTTTGTCTTCGGGGAAAACCACGCCGATGACTTCATCAATCAGGGTTTTCAACGAAGCAGTATCTTTGGCAGCGAGTTTCTTCGTCTGTTTCTTGCCTTCTTCGCCGTCAGCTTCGGCATCGCGTTTTTTCTCTTTGTACTCGAGATACTCCGGCTCCTCGGTGAATACGAAAGCCGCGCGTTTTCCATTGAAGTCGCCGTAGAGTTCCTCGAGACGATTGAAATGCCGGGCGAGGCGACGAATGGAGCTGCCTGTAATTCCATCTTCTTCCTTTTCCCAATCGCTGATTGGCTTCTCGAAGGCATTGGCAAGCGAACAACGCGCACCGTCCCGGATTACAGCCAGCACCAGTGAAGGCGGAACAGGCGTGGCGAAGGTGTTCTGTTTGCCCGTCGGCACAGCCAACACGAAGGCCTGCAGAAAGGCTTCCAGCGTATTGCGCACCAAGTCATTGCCGCCGTCTTTGAGATTTCGCTGCAATTGCTCAATGTCCACATTGGCGTAGCGGTAATAACAGGCAGAATTGAACTCGGCAGTGTTGATGTGCGCTGCGCCGGGATCCTTGGAGTCTTTCAAATCATCCAGCGCGGCGAAGTAGTCAAGCTCGACATCGTTGACCACGTTCGTCGAAATCGCATGGGAAACCTGTGAAGCTGCATCTATGCTGAATTGCGGTGCTGAAGTAATCATTCGTCCGAACATCGCCGTGTCGGCGGCGCTCTTGGTGTCGAGAATGGTCTCAGCTTCTTTGACCACATTTTTCAGGTTGCCTTCAGCCGCTTTCACTGTCTTTTGGGCATTCTCCAAGTCGGCTTTTTTCTTGCTCAAATCGTCATTGACCGCTTTGAGCTTTGCCTGCAGTTCAGGTGTGTCTTTCTTCTTTTGATCTTTCTCGATTTTGCGTTTTTCCTTCTCCGTTTCCTTGATGGCTTCTTTCAGTTTTGCTTCTGCTTCTGTGTTGCCGAGTAAATCGGCAAAAGCCGACCAATGGTTTTCACAGAGCCGTCTAAGTTGCTCGAATTGCGCCTCACCGAGCACCAGGCGATAGCCGCTTTTGTCATCTTCCTTATTCTTGATCAGATTCGTTTCGGCAAAGATGAAGTCCGCAACGGCGCGAGCTTCCTGCTCATTCTTTCCGCTCTTCTTAACCAAACGCGTAACCAGTTCGGTTTTGAATAGCATTGAGCCTTTGCTGAAAGGGTTCAGCGTCGGGTCATTCTCTTCCTTTTCCGTGATCCGCAACGCGCCATTTTTCTGGGCGTAAGTTCTAGCCGTGCGCTTGAGAGCTTGGCTTGAAACACGCGCCCGTCGATAGCCGCCGAATTCGCAGGATTTTGGCGTGCCCGTGTCGTCGCGGTTTAGGTTTGACGGTGCGAAGTTTTGCAGGATGTGAAGTTCGACTTTCATTGTGTTTTGTCCTCCGTTGGTTAGTTTTTCTAGTTATCTTGCTCTGCCCCATCAGTCGCGTCGGCTGATAGAACGTTGTCGTCTACGCGCCAGAAGGCTTTCGCCCAGCTCCGTTGCGAAGAAATCATCGGGCGACGCGCAGAAACGGCGCGCTGGCTTTGATCCCACCGGCATAGGTCAAGCAGCAGTTGCACCCAGTCAATCGGAATCTTTTCCGATTGAAGCAGCTTGATTGCGTGGCGTAACCGTTCGGGCAAATCTTCTTTTCGGCTCATCAACAAGGCTGTGAAGCGGCGTTCCAGGCTCTTCGACCTTTCTTCAGGCTTGCTTTCATCACGGCGTGCCAGGTCAAGCTTGAGAAATGAAGCGCCTAGATTGCACCGGTACTCGCCAAGCCCTTTCTGGTCATCATTCGCCTCTTGGTCATCCGAATCTTTTTTGTTCTTGAGCTTCCTTTGGTGGTGAAGACTGCGGCTTGGGTACATTCCGAAGAGTGCCGCTACCAGGTAGTAGCTTTGCTCGTGCCACGGTCTTAAATCTTCAGTCCATCTGACAATGTAAGGAAAAGCATTCATCGCCTGATCCGGCTTTTTACCTAGCGTGCGCCGGAGTTTTGCCAACGCTGCGCGATCCGGCTTTTCGTCAGGTTCTTGCGACAGTCCATCCGACTTGCCTGACGGTTTGGAATAACCCGCCAGACATTCGAGGTATTCGACAAAGGCGTAGGCATTGGCGTTTTCGTTGCCTTTGATCGGTTTATGTTTTTGTTCGCAGCTTGTTTTCATCGTTGACTCCTTTATGCTTCGTCTTCCAGTTCGTCGTTATCATCTGCGGTGTCGGCATCATCGGGTTCATCGTCGGTTCCTACGCCCAGCAGATAGTTGTCGCAGCGTTTGTAAAACTTGCCTTCAAACCAGCCTTGCGCGATAGCGGCGGCGCGCAAGGTGCGCGTCGAATCAGCCGTGCCGCTGATGACTTCTTGCATTGCCGTCTCTGCCGCACGCTTTACAGCCTTCTGCCATCGCTCACGTTGTTGCGGCCAACTGTTCAGGTCGCGCGCCAGCCCAAGCAACAGTAGGCGAAACTCGTTTTCCAAACGTGGCCAGTAGTGTGTTCCCGGACTGAATGCCTCGACACGCGCATTGATGATTTTTGTAAGACCTTTTTTCGGATTGTCCTTTTCCAGCTTGAGTTGAAGTTTCTCCGCCGTTTGCTCTTCGGTAGGATTCGGTAAAGGTCTGAAGTAAGCACGGTTATTACCGAGGCTTTCTGGCAATAAAATTTGTAAGACAAAGCGGCGCACACTGCCGACAAGAAATCTTGCGGCGTCCTCGGCAAGTCGCAGCGCCTCTTCTAATTCATCCATCAAGTCTTCGTTGTTGAGGTAACGCACCGGCAACGGTAAGCGTTCGTGTCGCCAAAACAGAGGCGAAGCGTCTTTCGTAATCATTCCAAGAAAGTCCAATGGGATTTCGCGGTCATTTTCTATCGCGCCAAGCGCGGCTAAGTTTGTCAGCCAGTTGAGCAATAACATCGAATGACCGTGCCCATCGTCTTGGTCTTTTACCTTTTGGAAAATTGCCTGCGAATCACGCCATAGCATGCGCCCTGCCTGGAAGTTTACGGGCTGATAGCCGGTCTCTTTTCTCTTTTTAAAAGCAATCATTGGCTCCTTGCTCTCGCGCTTGAACCGAGGCTGCCCCTCATCGCCTTTACTGTCTTGATCCTTTGTCTTGAAATCACCTGGCCATTTTTCTCCAGCCATAATCACAAATTGGCTGACGGTTTCCTCGCCTTTCCTTCGAAAGAGTTTGAGACGGCGGCTTTGCCAAGTCAGAAGATCAAGGTAACCAACCGGCACACGTGGTTCTGCGTTGAACTCACCTTCTCTTTCCCAAACGGGAAAGTCTTTCTGCTGCTGATGATCTTTGAAGAAGTCAGTATCATCCCAGTAAAGATTCAGCATTAGCGTCTCAAAGAGATTTCTCCCCTTGGCAAGACCGACAGCGGCGAAAAGGAGCGGTGATGAGGAGATTCCTTTTTGCTTTTGTCCAGGCTCCGGCGTTTTCGTGCCTCTTACATCGAAAGATTGAAAGGCAATGAGTAATCTGGCTGCCTCTGCTGGTGCCAAGCTGGTTTCGGCAGGCACACGGTGTTCAAAGAAAAGCGCGCTTCCTTCGTCGTGAAAGAAGAGTTTGGCCGAATAGTTTTTGCCCTCGCTGGGGGCAACCGTGTTTTTATCCTGATAGAAAGAATAATCGTTATGAAACAGATAAAACCGGTCGAAGATGTTGATGCGCTTCACACCATAGCATTCGTTGTAGAGGTAGCCTTTGACCAATATGGCGTCAAACTGCCCATCGCCTTTTTGCCAAACCTGCTGCCATTCGCCGTTATAAGACAGCGATCCGTAACAGCGATACAGCACGGCCAACAGCAACCGATGCAGGGAAATCGTGACGAGCGGGTTGTCTCCGATGATTTCGCTGATTTCGTGCGCTTTGATCAGCGTTTGTTCAATGCCGTAATACTCAATCTTCGATGGACTCCCGCCAATCATTCGGCAAGGAATCCAGGGTTGCGTAATCAGGTTGAACTTGTCCTTGTCTTCATTCATCGCTTTTTCCTTTCTCACTTTTTTCGATCAACAAGCCGAGTTTGTCATCGAGATGAAAGACGTGCCCGGCGATCTCTTTGCCCAGAATGACCGGGCGGTAATGGCGCAACAGCGGAGATTTCTTCCACCCCTGCGGAACAGGCTCGGCGCGCAATCTCGGCACTAAGCCCCTGCGCGAAACGGTGACGGAACGTTGTAGAAGCTTTTCAGTTTCGGCTGGTTTAGGTCTGCGTTTGGGATTGAAGTTGTCCAATTCGTTCAGGCAGATGATCCCAATGGAATCGCCCAATCTGGTCAACGCCTGAAACGATTGGTGAATCTGTGGGGAGTCTTCTTCAACTTGAAACTTAAACCAGTCGCCAAGCAAAGCCGTATTCCACGGTTCGCGGAAGCGGCGGTCTTGCGCTTCGCCATACTGCAAGTCAATTCCCTTGTCGTATTCCTTCTTTCCCTCTTCCCAGTGGAGACGCAAAGTCCCCACAAGATGCTGAGGGCAAGGGGTCGTTTTGTAGGCTGCTTCGATAAGCGTTTCGATGCCGTCGGGAATGGAAAGCTGATAGCGTTTGCCCTCTTCCAGCGCCTTGCCTTTTTCAGTCAACGCCAACCAGGAACGCAGCAGGACGTATGGCGCGAACTCCCGTTTCGCATGGCGATTTTCGCCGTAAGGCGCATAAACAGATTCCGTGCCTTGATCAAAGCGCGGTGAGCCGTCCTCAATTTCAGGCTGACAGACCCACATCGTAGGCTTATCAAAGCCGAGGCGTGGGCCGTAAACGCCTTCGCCAATCTCGTGCCGCCAAAGTCTGCCGGAGCGTTGCAACAACAGATCGAGCGGCGCGAAGTCGCTGACCATCAAGTCGAAATCCAGGTCAAGGCTTTGCTCCACAACCTGCGTGGCGACCAGCACAAACTTCGCTGGGCGGCGTGTTCGATCTCGGCTGAAGCGTCGAAGCGCGAGTTGCTCTATCTCCTCACGTTGCTGGAAAGTGAAGCGGGCGTGAAATAAGCCAAGCTCTGACTCAGTAAAATAACCACCATTCCGCAAAGCCTTGTATACATCCTGTGCGCGATCCACGGTGTTGCAGATCACCACCGCACACCCATCATATTTCAATTGTTCTTCGAGCCTTCTTCCCAAGGCGAATTCACCGTCTTCAGTCGGCAATCGCCCATCCGTAAACTCAATGACGAGATTACGTTGTTTCTGCTTCTCTTCGGGTTTGGTGAATTGTTTGATAGGGATCGTTTCCGGTTTATCTCCGGCTGTCCAGGTGATTCGCGGGTACTCGCTTTCGGATAACGGAAAGCTGACGTTGCGCCCTTGCAGGCCGCTGGCATAGGCATTCATCAACGCTTGCCTTCTTTCCGAAGGGAGCGTAGCGGAAAGCAGGATGACCGGGGACTGCAATGCGCCCAACCATTCCAGCAGTCGTTCCAGCAACTTGGACATGTAGGCATCGTAAGCATGAACTTCATCAATGATGACCGTGCGATGCGCCAGCCCAAACAAGCGAACGAAGACGTGCCGAGTCCTCAATGCTCCCATCAACGCCTGATCAACAGTGCCAACACCAAAGGGAATCAACAACCCTTTTTTACTGCTGGTAAACCATTCCGCCGCCAACAAGCTGCCGTCGCATTGCTCGTCAATCTGATCGCAATAAATGCCTCTGACTTTCAGAATGTTTGCGCTCTTCTCAAGCAATTCCCTGAAGTCTTGTTTTAGTGTGGCGTGCCCATGTTGGAGTTGAATTGGCACATTCACGCCGGGAAATCGGTGGCATAGATATTCGCTGACGCGCTCGAACATCTGATTGCTTGTGGCCATCGTCGGCAGCGCGAAATAGATTCCACGCTGTTCAAGCTTCACATTCAAGTAATCGGCCAAATAAATTGCCGCTTCCGTCTTGCCCCTTCCCATTTCGTCTTCGATCACGATAAGAGCGGGATGCCGATTAAGTTGCTTCGCAAGGTCTATCGCAGCTCTTTGTAAGGGGCGAGGCGATTTCCCAGGAAACAATTCTTCAAATGTTCGCTCCGGCTTCATTTCAGGCCAGCCAAACCAGCCAAGCTCACGTAAGGCCCGCGTCGCGCGCCTTCTGGCTCGTTTTAGATACCGCGCCAGCGGCTGAGTTTGCCAGTAAGACGGAGGCACTTTTAGAACCAGTTCCTGGTTTCTGACAATGCAAGGAAAGTAAGTCGAGTTCGAGCCAATCCAATCAGCCACGGAAACCAATCCCGCCAGAAGCATGATGGTTGAGGTATCAGATTTGGAGATCGCCAGGCTGGCAACGACGTTTTTCACCTCAAATAACTCCGTCATCAGGCCGACGAATGCCTTGCGCGCCTGTTGCCATCGGTCATCGCCAGTGCTAGCTCGCTTACCGCAATCTTTCAATTCCCCTGTTGTGGCAAAGGTTCCGTGATGCGCGCCAATGAGATCCGCGATCTGCTTTGCAGTTTCCTCATTGACCCCGGCTGCCGTCAATAAACCCACCAAGGTCGCCGCCGTCACATAGCCGTGAGGCGCTTCTTTGGCGCGAGGGATCGGACGTGTAAAGGTTCGGTGTGAAAAAAGCGTATCGGAATATAAGGCCAGTAGCTCTTTGGTCGCCTTTTTCTTCTCGTGAGCGCCGCGCAAGGTGAATGGCGGAGATGCTTTGCCTAAATCATGTAACCCGGCAATCCAGGCGATCACTTGTCCAGCTTGTTCGATCCCTGCTTTGTCAGTTGGCAATCCCAGTGATTGCACAACCCTCTTTTTAGCTACTTCCGGCATGACCTCATCCCAGAGCATTTGTGAGACCACTGCCACATCAACCATGTGACAGATGAGCGGGTGATAGGCTTTCGGATATCGTTCCTTGTCGTGCGTGGTTTTGGCCCAGAATCGGATGAGTGTTTCCATCGGAATTTCGGTTGTCATTTTTCCTCCTCACGGTCGGTTGGCCGGTTCTTGTAAATAGTCCGCATCGTTTCGATTTCTTTGCGGATGGTTTGTCGCAATTCGTCAGGCGCAATTGCTTCCGCATGCGAGCCGTATTGCATCAGCCAGCGCGCGACTTGGCCGAGCGCGGCTTCCGAAGTTTCAAACGTCACGCGCAGGCGGCCTGCGGGCAGTTCTTTGTTGTTCTGGGTTGTGTGGAATTTGCGTTCACGGGCG
>JAEUQP010001026.1 GCA_016789645.1 Acidobacteriota bacterium
GATGCAGCGCCGCGCGGATTTGATTCCGAATCTGGTCGCCACCGTCAAAGGTTACGCCGGACAGGAAAAAGAAATTTTCACGCGCATTGCCGAAGCCCGTTCGCAGTTGCTGTCGGCCACCACGCCCGAAGCCAAAATGGACGCCGACAACAAATTGACGCAGACTTTGCGCGATGGCGGATTGCTGGGAACCGGCGGACGGTTTTTGTCCATCGCCGAACAATATCCGCAACTGCAATCCAACACGAATTTCCTAAAGCTGCAGGATGAATTGGCCGGAACCGAAAACCGCATGGCGCAGGAACGGCGGGTGTACAACAAGGTCGTCGAGGAATATCAAAACACCAAACAGCAATTCCCAACCGTCATCGTCGCCAGCTTGACCGGATTCGCCGACAAGCCGTTTTTCAAAGCCGACGAAGGCGCCAAGACCGCACCGAAAGTCCAGTTCTAAGTCGGTTTTCGGGTAAATGTACGGCAGGTTTTCCAACCTGCCGAGATTTCCGCAAGTGCAACCCTCTGGGCAGATTGGAAAATCTGCCCTACACGCAACTGAAAAGAGATCACTCAATGAAACGATTGGCAATTCTACTGACACTCAGCGTGTGTTTATTTGTGTTCCCTGCTCTGGCGCAAACCGCAGGCTTTGCCGACGCCGTGCTCGGACGTTGGGACATCACCGTCAAAGCCGCCGACGGCTCCACGTATCCGTCGTGGTTGGAAGTCCGCTTGCGCAAAGAAAACGAATTGATGGCCAGTTTCGTGGGCCGTTTCGGCAGCATGCGGTACGCCAGCAAAGCCGAATACGCCAACGGCCAACTGACCGTGATCATTCCCGCGCAATACGAACCCGCGCCAAAAGAATTGGTCTTCACAGGCAAACTCGAAGGCGACAAACTCACCGGCACGACCGTCAACGAAACCGGCCAAACCTTGCAATGGACAGGCGTGCGCGCTCCGGCGCTGGCATCAGCCAAAACCGTCGCGTGGGGAAAACCGATTCAACTCTTCAACGGCAAAGACCTCGCGGGCTGGAAACAGCGCAACAACAATCACCCGAATTGCTGGAGCGTCGCCAATGGCGTGATGACCAACAAAACGCCGTGCGCCGATATCATCAGCGAACAGAAATTCACCGACTTCAAAGCCCACATCGAATTCCAGGTGCCCAAAAACGGCAACAGCGGCGTTTACCTGCGAGGCCGCTACGAAGTGCAAATCAGCGATGGTTTCAATCAAGTGATTGACAGTTTGCGCATGGGAGCCGTGTACGGTTGGCTGAAACCGCTGACGAACGCCGCCAAAGCGCCCGGCGAATGGCAGACACTCGACATCACGCTGATTGGCCGCAAAGTCACGGTTGTTTTCAATGGCCAGACAATCATTGATCACGAAACCATCCCCGGCATCACCGGCGGCGCACTGGACAGCGACGAAGCCGCTCCTGGCCCGATCATGCTCCAGGGCGACCACACCAAAGTGATGTACCGCAAAGTCGAAATCACGCCCGCGAAATAGCCGGAGCGCGGACGTCCCCGTCCGCCAAACAAAACGCCGCGCAGCCTCCTTGCCCCGCATTCGCCTGCACGCGAACAAGCCCAAGGAAGCTGCGCGCTTCTTTTTCCGGCGACGAGACGTCCGCGCTCCCGCCTTCGGCAACCTCAGCAAAACCACGTAGCTAGATCGGATTTCAGTTGCGTGTACGTGTTTTTGGTGAAGCAGGTTAATAACCTGCTCCACCGGCAAAAGGCTCCTCAGCGCATTCGCCAGAGGCTTTTCCGTACAAACACCTGAAAAGCGATCTAAAACTTCAGTTCCCGCAAACTGGCAGGAATCTTCCGCAAAGACATCCGCTGCGCTCTGGTCGCACCACCGGAATCAATGCCGAACAAACTCTGAATCGAAAGTTTCTGCAACTTCGTCAGTTGCGATAGCGCCTCCAAATTGCTCACTCGGCTTCCGCTGAGGTCGAGCGTCAGTTGCTGAAGATTGCTCAGCTTCGACAGCACCTCCAAATTGCTTACTTGCCTTCCGCTGAGGTCGAGCGTCAGTTGCTGAAGATTGCTCAGCTTCGACAGCGCATCCAAATTGCTCTCTTGACTAAAGTTGAGGTCGAGCGTCAGTTTTTTTCAACGAAGAACACTTTGATAAGGATTCGAGTCCGGCCATCGAATTCGATGAACCTGCCACCTTCAGCGAAAGCTCTTGGATAGAATCAGAAGTAAGCCAAGTGAACCGGTCAAGATTGAGCGGTTCCGTCAGCTCCAGTTTTTCCGGCGGCTTTGGCTTGGCTGATATACCCGGCGTAAGCTTCGCGGGTCAAATTTATGCTATCAGCGACGAATGGCTGTTTGGCTTCCAGACAGGCGACCAACAAAATCGGCTCTGGGTTGCGCGTCTTCAGCATATCCAGATTTGATGCGGATTTGCCTGGCAAAGTATTGCTGCCGAAAGAATATGGATTTTTCAATCGCCTGAATGCTGGTGAAGAGGATGACTTCCAAACTGATCACTCAAAAAGTGAAATCTGATCGTAGCCTTTTCCACGAAATACAGCTTGTTCATAGGCTCGGCTCATCAAGTCGGGAGCAATTTTGTAATGATCGGTCGCGTGAATCATAAAATACATGATATTCCCACCACCGTTTGCCTTCTCAAAAATTGGCCACTGTTTAACCGACTTGTAGCGAAACTCTTCCTTGAATCTGTCAACAAATACAGCCGCACGTCCATAAGCATTCATTGATCGCAGTAATTTCCAATCACCTCTTCCCCACCATTTATCCAACACTTCTGTGTCTTTCTGTGCTGCAAGTGCCCTATCCAGCCAAGCATTTGCTAAAAAATAGAACAGTTCAATTTTGTAACCGGAGCTTTTATATTTAGCTAAGGCTTCGATCGTCGCCCACTGGCATTCAAATGTCCTCTGATCAAGTAGGCAAAACGTTGCTTCTTTGGGTTTAATACAGCCTGTTTGGAGTAGTTCTTGTATTCCCGTATTCGAATCGCCCGAATAAATTCTTACTTCACGACTGCCACCGCCTTGACATATTTGAGGCAAAGAACGTTTAAGCTCACGTAGCCGCTTAACCTTTTCTTTATCCTTTTCAAAAAGGTAAAAGTGCCTCAGCCGTCTTGGTTCACTTTCCATGACAAGTTTAGCTGACCACATTTCAGGCTTGTCCACTTCTTGCGGCCCAGCAAAGGCGTCAATATAACTGCCATGCTTCGTAATAAAGACGAATAGATTCAGATACCTTTCGATAAGTCTTGCCTTGTTTTCTGTCCATATTGGCTTATGAATTGGTGAAACAGGTGGCTCTGAAAGTTCAAACGATGAAACATCAAAAAGCCATTCTTGTTTATCACTGACAAACTGTTTCTTTCTTTTCATACCAAAAGCCTCCTGCTGAGAACGCTAATGACGTTCTGACTGTATTGGGATCAGGGGCTAGATTACTATTTCAGGAAATGTATCATTCCATTTCCAATGATTGGGCGACAATTGATCACGAAATTCCAGACGTGTTTTCCTATCTGGAATCGGGGCAGTTTGGCGAGGCGGCATGCCATCATAAGTTTGCCCATCAATTAACCTGCCACGCTTACCTTTTGGATACCCACCCCATTGTTTGAAGAAGAATGGTATTTTTGCTTCCTCGCACTGACTAAGTATTGACCTAACCCAACTTTCTTCCAGCAACCTGAAACCAGGGCCGCTTTCACCACCTACAATCACCCAATGAACTCCACGAAGGTCTATTTTCCCCAAGTCTTCAAGCAAAGGTTCAACCGATAAGAAACGTATCGCAGCTTTTGTGTGATTTAAGTGGGTTATTCTTGGAAAACCATATTTCTTGTTTTCAACACTGACTCCCCACCAAATATGAGGCAAGCTGGCGGCAAATTTAAGCTCTCCATTCAATAACCGCTTCATTCTTTCCGCTCGTTTTGTTAGAACCTGATAGGTATGCCAATTTGCCATTGCCATAACGCGAACGGTTTCAACGATATACTCGGTAGGAACTTCATCTTGAAACAAGTCACTCATAGAGTTTACGAAGACAGTTTTTGGAGAAGTCCAAAGGAATGGCTCGGCAAGTTTATTAGGTACTAGGCGCAGATCAAATCCGAACTCATATGGATGGTTCGGAACGCCTCTAAACCGTTCAGCAAACGTTTCTGCGTAACAATGCTTACATCCAGGGCTAATCTTCTGACAGCCTCGTAAAGGGTTCCAAGTAGTGTCAGTCCATTCTATCTTTGAATTATTACTCACGCTGGCATCTCCAGTGGTTAATGAGGTGCCCACAATCCTCGACTTTAAGTTTACACACTACAATTTGAACCGATATTTTATTGAGTAAAGAATTCCATGCATCTTCTAAGTCGTCAACCTTCGATAAATTCCTGGCAATCGTTCCGGCAGGCTCATGACATCGTCAATGATCGTGTAACCGACTTCGCCGTACAGGTCTTTCAGTTCGGCTTCGGATTCGCGGTCAATGGTGATGCAGAATGGCGTGATGCCTTGAATCTTGGCGTGGCGCAGAGCCATTTTGGTGTCTTCGCGGGCGTAGCGCGAATCGCCGTAATCG
>JAEUQP010001042.1 GCA_016789645.1 Acidobacteriota bacterium
GCCAAAGCTGCGCTGAATTTGCATCGGCAGAAATTGATTGATCTGAACGAAGTGGATCGAGTCGTCAACAACCCGCGATTTATGGATTTGGCCGAACACATTGCGGAGCATTCACTGACTCTGGTGCGCGACGAACAAAAAATCCTGCCGATCAACGCCACCGGAAGCAAGCTCGTCAATCTGACCTTCACCGATGAAGACGACCGGCTCATCACCAAACCGTTCGTGGATGAATTGCGGAAATACAATGAAGCGGTTGAAAGTTACACGCTGGACGCGCGCGCGACCGAAACCGAAATCAATCGTCTGTTGGCAAAGCTCGATTCGGCAAATCCCACGGCGATCATTTATTCGGTCGCCGTTCGCGCTCGCAGTGGAAAGGGAAGCATTGCCTTGCCGCCGGTTGGCAAACGGCTTGCCTATGAATTGATCAAACGCCGAATGCCGTTGGTGCTCATTTCCTTTGGCAATCCGTACCTGCCGATTTCGATTCCCGATTCGCCGTCTTACCTGCTGACATATGGTATTTACCCTGTCAGCCAACGCGCTGCCGCAAAAGCATTGGTTGGCGAAATCGAAATCGCGGGCAAATTACCGGTCAGTTTGCCGGGACTTTACCCGCGGGGTCATGGATTGAAAGTCGAAAAACAATCCAAACAATCCAGATGATGCTGTTCAGTCTCTTTCAGCCGTGTGGCACATCGTGTAAACTCCGCGCTTCTTTTTTCACCACGAATCTTGACCTTTTCAAGGAGTACCGATGTCCAATCGAGTGCGCGCCGTTGTCGCCGGAGCGACAGGCTATTCCGGGCGCGACCTGATCAAGTATTTGCTGAACCATCCGCAGATGGAATTGGTCGGAGCTTTTGCTTCGCGCTCCGGCGAAACCACGCCGCTCACGGCGATTCATCCGCAACTGACCGGGCTGACGAAACTCCATTGCCAGCCGTTTGACGAAGCCGCGATTGCCAAACTGGACGCGCAAGTCGTTTTTTTGGCGACGCCGAACGAGTTTTCGCATGAAGTCACGCCTGCGCTGCTCGAAAGCGGCGCCACCGTGGTGGACATCAGCGGCGCATTTCGATTGAAAGATGCCGCGCTGTATCCGAAGTATTACGGCTTTGAACACACGCGACCGGATTTGCTGGAAAAAGCTGTCTACGGGTTGACGGAGTTTGTTCGAGCCGAATTGCCCGGCGCGAAGTTGATTGCCAATCCCGGTTGTTACCCGACGACAGTGATTGTGCCGATGAAACCGTTGCTTGATGCCGGGTTGATTGACCGCAGCCAGACGATCATCAGTGATTCCAAGTCCGGCGTGACCGGAGCCGGAAAGTCGCCAACCGCCGCGACGCACTTTGTCGAAGTCAGCGAAAGCTTCAAGTCGTACAACGTCTTCAAACATCGCCACACGCCGGAAATCGCCCAAGCCTTGGGCATCGAAAACTCGCCGACCGCGCTGATCTTCACGCCGCATTTGTTGCCGATTAATCGAGGTATTCTTTCGACAATCTATGCTCGACTGAACGCTGGCGTGACGCGCGCTGACGTGCTGAATGTCTGGCAGAAAACCTTTGCCGATTCGCCGTTCGTGCGTATTTTCGACGGTTCGCAGCTTCCTGAAATCAAGTTCGTCGCCAACACGCCATATTGCGACATTGGCTGCGCGGTGGACGAAACGACTGGCCAGTTGATTGTCGTTTCCGCCGAAGACAATTTGCTGAAAGGCGCCGCCAGCCAGGCGCTGCAAAATGCGAATCTGGCTTTGGGCTTTGACGAAGGAGCGGGCTTACGATGAGCAGGACAGTCATCAAACTCGGCGGCAGCATTCTGATCAACGCTGAACTTCGGAAAAAACTCGTTGCGCAAATCGCCGAGCTTCATCGCGGAGGCCACGAACTGATTCTGGTTCACGGCGGGGGCAAACAGATTGCCGCGTTGCTGGAAAAACTTGGCGTCGAATCGCGCTTTCACGATGGCTTGAGAATCACGGACGCTGCCGCGCGCAACGTCGTGCAAATGGTGTTGGCCGGACAAGTCGGCAAAGATTTGGTAGCCGAACTTGCTCGAGTAGGCGTCAACGCAGCCAGCATCGCGGGTGGCGACGGCCAAAGTTTTCTGGCCGAAAAAATGAATGCCGAAGATGGGACGGATTTGGGCTTTGTCGGGCGAATTGTCAAAACGAACTCGACGCTGATTGACGCGATGCTGTCGGCTGGAATCATGCCGGTGATCGCTTGTCTGGCGATGGGCGCAGCCGACAAGGAATATTACAACGTCAACGGCGATCAAATGGCCGCGTCGGTTGCTGCCGGGTGTCAGGCGGAAACGCTGGTGTTTGTGACCGATGTCGGCGGCGTGTTGGACGGCGAAGGCAAACCAATCGCGCAATTGAATCGCGCAGGCATCAACGAATTGATGGCCAGCGGAGTAGCTTCAGGCGGGATGCGTCCGAAGCTTCGCGCTTGTACTGAGGGTCTGGAAGCCGGAGTCGGGCGCATCCTCATTGTTGGCGCAGCAGAAGAAAACGTCCTGATGCGAGCTTTGCAAAGCGGCGAACCGCTCGGTACCACGATTCATGCCAAATAAAAGCAATTGACCATTAACCATTGGCCATTGCCCATTAACCGACAGGTAATGATGCTTCTACCCTGACGATTAATTGGCAATGCGTAATGGCTAATGGCTAATTCCGATTTTAACGTTTGCAAGCAGGAGAAACGGATTTAGCCGATGAGCGAATTTATCTTTGTTTACGGAACTCTGCGGCCTGCGATGGCTCCGCCGGAAATGAAACACATCGTCGAACGGTGGAAACCGGTTGGATCGGCGACTGTGCTGGGGCAGTTGCTGGATTTGGGCGAGTACACAGGAGCGGTGCTGGATGCGAACACATCTTCGCGCATCATTGGCGAAGTGTTTGAATTGCCGAACGATCCGGCGATGATGGCCGAATTGGATGAATACGAAGGATTTGAGCCGGACGAACCCGACACCAGTTTGTTTTGCCGCGTCAAAGCCGATGTCAAATTGGCCAGCGGCGCGATTCAGCCTTGTTGGATGTATGTGTACAACCGCGAGGCTGCGGACAGGGCCACGCGCAATGGCCGGCAGGTGAGTAAACCGGCGGCTGCGGCGGCGGTTGCCGGACGGGCGCAAAAGAAATCATCTCGAAAACCGAACAAGACGGAGAAGGAATTGAACGAACAGACTCAGACCCCGACGTTTACGCTTGAGCAAGCTCAGGCCTTGGAATCGCAGTTTTTGATGCAGACC
>JAEUQP010001082.1 GCA_016789645.1 Acidobacteriota bacterium
CGTCTGCAATTTCTGTTTGATCTGCGGATGATTTTCCAGCAGCGGCAGCGCGTCTTCGACCGTCGTGTCCAACAATTCGGAAATGCTTTTGCCTTGATACCGCACATCCAGCGTTTCGCGGTTGTAGCGTTTGCCGCGGCAAACTTCGCAGGTCACGTAAACGTCTGGCAGGAAATTCATCTCGATGCGTTTCAATCCATCGCCCTGACAGGTTTCGCAGCGACCGCCTTTGACGTTGAAACTGAACCGACCGGGTTTGTAACCGCGTTCGCGCGATTCGGGCAACATCGAATACAAATCACGAATCGGCGTGAACAGCCCTGTGTACGTCGCCGGGTTCGAGCGCGGCGTGCGACCAATCGGCGATTGATCAATTTCGATGATCTTGTCTATATGCTCCAAACCTTCGATGGCGGCATGCGCGCCGGGTTCGGCCAGACTGCGATAAATTTTCCGCGACAAGGCGCGATACAAAATGTCTTCGACCAGCGTGGATTTGCCGGAGCCGGAAACGCCCGTCACCACCGTCAACACGCCGAGTGGAAAACTGACATCCACATTTTTCAGGTTATGTTCGCTCGCTCCGCGAACGGTGATTTGTTTGCCATTCGGCTTGCGACGCTGTTTGGGAATGGCGATCTGCAATTCGCCGGAAATGTATTGGCCAGTCACCGAAGTTTTGGTCTTGGCGATGTCCTCTGGTTTGCCGATGGCGACGACTTCGCCGCCGTGAGTTCCCGCGCCGGGACCAAGATCAACGACGAAATCGGCCCGGCGAATAGTGTCTTCATCGTGTTCGACAACCAAAACCGTGTTGCCCAGATCGCGCAGCATCGCCAGCGTGTCCAGCAGTTTCTGA
Organism: Acidobacteriota bacterium; assembly: GCA_016789645.1. Taxonomy (GTDB): domain Bacteria; phylum Acidobacteriota; class Blastocatellia; order RBC074; family RBC074; genus RBC074. Next base: position 860 of record JAEUQP010001082.1, read on the forward strand.
TTGTCGCGCGGATGCAAGCCAATCGAAGGTTCGTCCAGCACGTACAGCACGCCGCGCAGTTGCGAGCCAATCTGCGTAGCCAGTCGAATACGCTGGCTTTCTCCGCCGGACAAACTGGACGACGGACGATCCAGCGCCAGATACCCCAACCCCACAGAGCTTAAAAACTTCAGCCGGTCGCGAATTTCTTTCAAAATACGTCCAGCGATGAGTTCTTCGCGCGCGCTAAGTTTGATTCCGGCGAACGCGCCGACGGCTTGGTCAATCGGCAGCCGCGAATAATCGGCAATGGATTTTTCATTCAATTTGACCGCCAGCGATTCGGGCTGCAAACGCGCACCGTTGCAGCTTCGGCAAGCGATGGCCGAAATCAAATTACCAATGGCGGTATATCGCGTTTCCGATGAATCATCGTCCTGCTGCAAACGCTTCATCGTGTCCAGCAGCATGTCCGTCGCGCCTTTCCAGTTAGCTTTGTACCGGTATTCGCCGTAACGGAACTCGATTTTTTCCTTGCTGCCCAAACCGAAGAAAAACGCATCGCGCGCTTTTTTGGGAAGTTTGCCGAATGGAACGTCTTCTTTCTGATCAAAGTGGCGCGCGACGGCTAGCAGAGCTTCGCGCAAATAATGGTTGGTGGTTTTGTCTTCGTCGCCGACAAATTGCAGTTGGTTGATGGGAATCGAATCGTCCAGCACCAGCTTGGCCGGATCAATTTCGTAAGTCGTGCCCAGTCCGTTGCACGCTTTGCACGCGCCGTACGCCGAATTGAACGAAAACGAACGTGGCTCCAATTGCGGAATCGAAATGCCGCAAAACACGCACGCCATCTTTTCGGAATACATCCGCTCTTCGCCATCTACTACGGAAACCAGCACAATGCCTTCGGTCAGTTTCGACGCCGTTCGCACGGATTCTTCCAGCCGCTGGGCGATGCCGTCCTTGATGAGCAAACGATCCACGACGACTTCGATGGTGTGATTGCGGCGTTTGTCCAGTTTGATGTCTTCATCCAGCGTCACCATCTCGCCGTCAATCCGCGCGCGGGTGAAACCGCTTTTCTGCAACCGTTCCAGTTCTTTTTTGAACTCGCCTTTGCGACCGCGAACTATCGGAGCCAGGATCATGACGCGCTGACCTTCGGGCAATTCCTTGACGCTTTGAATGATTTGATCGGTGGATTGGCGAGAAACCGGTCGTCCGCACTGATGACAATGCGGCTGGCCTACGGAAGAAAACAGCAATCGCAAATAATCGTAAACTTCGGTGACTGTGCCGACGGTCGAACGCGGGCTGCGGCTGGTGGTTTTCTGTTCAATGGAAATGGCCGGAGACAAGCCTTCGACCGCGTCCACATCCGGCTTTTCCAACTGCTCCAAGAACTGGCGTGCATACGCCGACAACGATTCGACGTATCGCCGCTGGCCTTCGGCATAAATCGTGTCGAAGGCCAGCGAAGATTTCCCCGACCCGCTCAAACCAGTAATCACCGTCAACTGGTTGCGGGGAATTTCCAAGCTAATGTTTTT
>JAEUQP010001110.1 GCA_016789645.1 Acidobacteriota bacterium
GCAGTTTACACGTAAACAATTCCTGTTTTTGTTGGCCGCGACGTTGATCGCGCCTACGCGTTTATATGGCGAGAATCAGGAAGATGGCAAAAAAGCCGTCGAGTCTTTCTTGAATGAGTGGTTGGTTAGACGACGAGTCAAATCTGCAATGAAGTTCTTCAATTCGAAGGCATTTACCAGCAAGTTGATTCTTTCCGATTCGTGCATAGGCGAACTTAGCGATGCAGACCGTAATAAGCCGGACAAAGTAAAAGCAGCGGTAGAAAAATTCTTACGTGAAGTGCTCAAGTGGATAAAAGGAGATTCATTCGGCGAGATACTAAAAACTTACAAGCCTACCGACGATGAACTCAAGTCAGTAAAACTTTTATCCTCACCTGAAAAAGACGGCTATCTGCTAACCAGTGGCAAAAGCCTGGAAGTTGAAACAGACAAGGACTGGGAATATCTGAAATCGCTATTTCCTTCAGAGGAATACCTGTATTTGGTTTCAATGTTGAGGATTCAAGGAGAAAAGGAAGAGGTGGAAGCGCCAATCTATTCGATTTGGGCACTTGAAAACGACAATTGGCGCATCATTCATTTTGGGATGGGCTGTATTTGAGGAAAACCATGGACATAGCTGCTCTCATTGCTGCGTACTTGCTCGGTTCAATCCCCTTCGGATTCCTGATCGTCAAGCTGGCCAGTGGCTCTGACATCCGCGAAACCGGCAGCGGAGGAACCGGCGCGACCAACGTCACACGCAAAGCCGGCAAAGGCGCAGGCGTCGTCACGTTGTTGCTGGATGCGTTGAAAGGCGTGGCGGCGGTGTTGGTGGCTCGCTGGTTGACGGATGAACCTGGGACTTCGTGGGTGGTCGCGGGCGCGGGAGTTTTGGCCGTCGTCGGGCATTGCTTTCCGGTCTGGTTGAAATTCAAAGCGGGCAAAGGCGTCGCGACAGGCTTGGGCGTGTTTCTGGCCATTGTGCCGTGGGCGGTGCTGGCGGCGGCAATCGTGTTTGTTGTTGTCGTGTGGCGAACGCGATTTATTTCGCTGGGTTCGATTCTGGCGGCGGCGTTTGTCCCGCTGTGGGTGTGGGCAATGCACACGTGGCTGGAACCGATCAGCAATTTTGTTCCGATCATTGCGGCGCTGTGCGCTTCGTCGGCGATCATCATCGCCAAACATCACGAAAACATTCAGCGATTGATGGCAGGCAAGGAAAACAAATTTGGCGGCCAGCCCGTATCGTAATCCTTGGTGAGCAAATAACCTTCACTACAAAACCGAAAGGAACACCACCATGGATGCAGCACAGCAACAGCAGCTTTCGATTCGGGACGTCATGCAGATTCCGGCTTTTCGCCGATTATGGGCAGGCCAATTGGTCAGCTTGTTCGGCGATTTTCTGGCGATTTTTGCCGTGTTGAGTTTTGCCACGTTTGATCTGCACGCCACAGCCACGCAAATTACCTACATCACCGTGTCGTTTCTGGTTCCGTTCGCATTCTTTGGCCCGATTGCCGGGGTGTTTGTGGATCGCTGGAACTTGAAACGGACGATGATCATCAGCGATTTGATTCGTGCGGTGTTGGTTGTGCTGCTGATTCGCGCGTCGAACATTTACGCCATCTACGCCGTGTTGATGACCATGAGCTTTGTTTCGACATTTTTCGTCCCGGCGCAATCGGTGACGCTGAGAACGCTGGTTCCGACGAATGGATTGATGTCGGCCAATGCGTTGATGCAACAGGCGATGCAGGTCATACGCATTGTCACTCCGGCATTGGCGGGGGCGCTGGTCGGATGGTTCGGCGCGTATGTTTGTTACCTGATTGATACCAGCAGCTTTCTGTTTTCGGCGCTGATGATTGCGCCGCTGGCAATCCATCGTGCAATAACTCCTGCCGAAACTGACAAAAAAGCCTCGATTGGTTCGATTGTTTCCGAATTTGGCGCGGGCATGAAATTCATCCTGACGCACGCCAACATTTCGTTTGTGATTCTGGCGCTGACGGCGGGAATGTTTGCCATCAGTTGTTTTGGTCCGTTGGTGGCGGTGTTTGTCCGCGACAACCTGAAAGCGGACGAATTCGTGTTTGGTGCAGTCAATTCGCTGATCGGCGTCGGCATGATTCTTTGCACAATCGCCATTGGCAAATTCGCCCAATCGCGTTCCAAGTCGAAAATGGTGATCGAAGGATTGTTGGTGATTGGCGTATCTGTCGCCGTGATGGCTACGTTTGGAAATATCCCCATGTCAGCGGTTGGCATGTTTGGCATTGGCGTTGGGTCGGGATTGATTATGATTCCTTCGATGACGCTGATTCAGACCGAAACGCCAATGGAAATGGTGGGACGAGTCAGCAGCAGCGTTTGGTCGTTGCTGTCCATCGCCCAAGTCGTCGGTCTGGTCTTTTCCGGTTCGTTGGCGGCCAAGCTGGGCGTCATCAAACTGTTTTATTTGAGCGCGGTGATGTTGGCGTTGATTGCGGCATTCGGCTTTTTCCGGCTGCAATCCCGTACGCCGCAAAATCCTGACCTGACGGCATCGCAAGCCTGAGATTGGTGTGAAAAGGAATTCTTGATGAGCAATTCAATCCTGATATCTTCAGCTACTACGGCAATTGAATTTCGCAACGTTTCGATCAGTTTTGACGACGTGCGAGCCTTACAAAACGTCAGTTTTTCGCTTGGCAAAGGCGAGATGATTTGTCTGACGGGCGATTCGCAATCCGGCAAATCCGTGCTGCTGCGGCTGGCGCTGGGGTTTTTGCAACCGGACGAAGGTGAAATCTGGATCAACGGACAAAACATCGTCGGGTTGGACGAAACCGAATTGCTGGCCGTGCGGCGCGGATTGATGGGCATGGTCTTTCAGGAAAACGCGCTATTCACCGGGCAGACGGTCTATGAAAATGCGGCCTACCGGCTGAACGATCAGGAATGGCCGGAAGAGGATATCGAAAAATCCGTGCTGGAAGTGTTGACCTTCGTCGGATTGCAAAACGACCTGGAAAAACAGGCTGAAGCCTTGTCCGGCGGCATGAAACGCCGGTTGGAACTGGCGCGAGCCTTGATCGGCTGGCCGAAAATCATGCTCTACGACGAACCAACGGCAGGACTCGATCCGATCAATGCGCATCAGGTGATGGATTTGATTATTCGCGCCCGCGACCTGCACGGCATTTCTGCGCTCTACGTGACCAAAATGCTGGGCGAAATTTCGTATTTGGCCAATCATCGCGCCGAGCAAAGCCCGGACGGCTGGACGATCGTTCCCAGAGCAGTAGCGACCGGTGTCAATGTCATGCTGTTGGAAGAAGGCCGCATCGTGTTTTTCGGTTCGCCGCAGGAATTTCAGCAAAGCCCATTGCCAGCAGTCCAGCACATGCTGCATCCCGTCACCGATGCCCTTCACGACAATCTGGAAGTCGCAGACCCCTGGGCGCAAAACCGCCGCAGCCGGGACAAGAACTTTCTGGGTTGACCGCTCGC
>JAEUQP010001181.1 GCA_016789645.1 Acidobacteriota bacterium
GAATTGAAAGCTTCAGCCAGTTCCGCCGCGCGCGATTTGCGCAAGCAGCAAGGCATTTTGACCGCCGAAGAACAAGCCGCGATTGCCGCTGAAGAAGCTGTGCCGGAAATCGTAGATTTTGAAATCGGCGACCGCGTTCGCGTCTTGTCGCTGAATCAGGAAGGCGTGATTGAGGCAATTAAAGGCGAAGAAATCGTTGTCCAGGTTGGCGCACTGCGGTTCCGCGAAGTTGCCGACAATTTGCGATTCGTTGAGCGCAAGCAGGCCAGCGCAAAGGCCAGCAAAGCCGTTGCCGGTTTGCCCAAGGGCGTTTCGGTTTCGCTCAAAGACCAACCGACGGTCGGTTCGGAGTTGAATGTAATTGGCAAGACGACGAACGAAGCGACTTACGAGGCCGACAAATTTCTGGATGCGGCTTATCTGGACAATCATGACCGCGTCCGCATCGTTCACGGCATGGGAATGGGCGCGCTGAAACGAGCGATTGCCGATTTGCTGTCCGGCCATCCGCATGTGGCGAAGTTTTATCCGGCGGAACAAAGTGAAGGCGGCAACGGCGCGACGATTGTCGAGTTGAAGAAGTAGTTTGCGTTATGAAAATCCCACGCGGTTTCAGTGAAGAGTTACGAAATCAAGCCGACATTTTGAAGATCGTCGGCGATTACGTTTCGTTGAAAAAGAAGGGGAATAATTACTGGGCGTGTTGCCCATTCCATAACGAAAAGACGCCGAGTTTCAGCGTCAATCCATCAAAAGGGCTTTTCAAGTGTTTCGGTTGCGGCAAAGGTGGCGACGCGATCACCTTCGTGATGGAAATTGAAGGAGCTCCGTTTCCCGAAGCCGTTAAGACTGTCGCGGAAAAATGCGGCATCGCGGTTCCGGTGGTTGCTGATGACCAGCGCGATTACGAAGAGCGCGACCGGCAACGAACCGATTTGCTGCAACTGAATGCCTGGGCGACCGAGTTCTTTGAACAAACCTTGACTGAAACTGCTGAAGGTCGGCGCGGGCTGGCTTATCTGGAAGGGCGCGGAATTACCGAAGCGACGCAGAAACAGTTTCGGCTAGGGTATGCGCCGAACAGTTGGGACGCGATGAGCAGTTTTTTGCGTTCACGCGGAGCTTCGACGGCGCAAATCGAACGCAGCGGTTTGGTGACTCTGAAAGAGGCGGGCGGCTTTTACGATCGGTTTCGCGGACGGTTGATGTTCCCGATTTGTGACACCCAGGGGCGAGCGGTCGCTTTTGGCGGGCGTATTATTGGTGAAGGCGAGCCTAAATACCTGAATTCGCCTGAAACCGCCGTCTACACCAAAGGCCAGCACCTGTTTGGACTGAATTACTCGCGCGATTCGATTCGGAATAAAGATTTTGCGATTTTGGTCGAAGGTTATCTGGACTTCCTGATTCCGTTTCAGGAAGGCGTTCGCAATCTGGTGGCCAGTCTGGGGACAGCGTTGACGGAAAACCAGGTACGATTGTTGGGGCGGTACACCCGGAAAATCGTTGTGAATTTCGACCCGGATTCTGCGGGCGTGGCGGCGACCAAACGCAGTCTGGAATTGCTCTTGGGCGAAGGGTTCAAGGTCAACGTGCTGACCTTGCCGGACAACTTGGACCCGGACGAGTTCATCAGAGCGCGCGGCGCAGACGGTTATTTACGATTGCTCAAGAACTCCCAACCTTTCCTGGACTACATTGTTGAACAGGCCGTCGGTGCGAATGACCAAAAATCCCCATCCGGTAAAGTCGAAACGATTAACTCAATTCTGCCGTACTTAAAGTTGGTAAAAGATCGGATCGAACGTTCAGAGCAGTTTGAACGCATCGCCGACCGGCTGAAAATTGACAGCAAGCTGATTCGACAGGAATTCCAGAAAGCTGCCGAAACGCGGCAGGAAAAAGTCAGCGAACGCGCGGTCATTGCCAGCGTCACGATGAAACCTGCGGAGCGCAAATTGCTTGAGGTTTTACTGAATTGCCAGCCCATTCGGCGGCAGTTGAGTCTGAAAATCAACGAAAAAGATTATTTCGGCCTCAGAACCGAAAAACTTTTTCACACGATCTTTGAGTTTGAGCGTCAACAGATAGAGATTTCGTATCCGATGCTAAGTCAGCGACTCGGCGACGAGGAATTGGCAAGCGAATTGCTGCCCCAACTGATGATCAGTGACACCGAGTTTGACGTGACGGATCAGGAATCTCTGAATCGAGCTGAACGGGAGGCGTTGGAAAGTCTTCATAGCTTGCGCTGCGGAAAATTGGCCGAACGACAATCGGCACTCCAAGCTGAGCTAAACCAGGCGCAACGAAGCAACGACACCGAACGTTTGGGCGAATTGATGATGCTCAAATTTGAATTGGCCAAACAGGAACGAGAATTGGCGCGATGGAACGGCTAAAAAAGTGAGTAGCCGAAAAATTCTCAATGAAAAGCTGCCAAACCGTTGACCTGAATGGCGCGTAAATAATAAGGGAAGTAAGAAATAAGGAGTGAAAGCTTTGGTGTGGCGATTTTGCTGCTGCATCGAAAGGAGAGTCCAAATTGGAAGAAAAATACACAGAAGATGTTCAGAAGCTTTTGGACATGGGCATGGGGAAGGAAAAACCTTTCCTGAGCTATGACGACATCAACCAGGAGTTGCCTGAAGGGTTGGTTTCGCCGGATGAAATCGAAGACATTTTTGCCGCGCTCGGTGGAGAAGGCATCACGATTGGCGATTCCGAGGAGAAGTTTCTGGAAAGCGCTGTCGCCGCCGCCAACGCCGACAAAAAGATGGACGAATCTCAGGAGGAAGAGGTCGAACAACTCGATCTTTCTCCGGGCAATCTGGAAAAAACCAACGACCCGGTTCGTTTGTATCTGCGCGAAATGGGCGTTGTGCCGCTGTTGACCCGCGAAGGCGAAGTCGCCATCGCCAAACGCATCGAACGCGGCAAAATTCGCGCGCAGAAAGCTGTTTCCCGTTCGCCGATTGCCGTTGCCGAGTTGATTCAAATCGGCAAGGAATTGAACGAGGAATATCTTTCCGTCCGTGAAGTCGTGACCTTCACCGAACAGGAAGGCATCACGGAAGAAAAAATTCTCGAATACCACAATTACACGCTGGAAACGATTGCGGAAATCGGCAAGGTCTTCAAAAAGACCAACCAGATGTATGAAAAATTGCTGGCCGAACCGAAACGGTCGCCGAAGCTGGCCAAGATGAAACGCAAACTGGCTCGGCAACGCATCGAACTTTCGCATCTGTTCCGGTTGCTGGAATTCACGCCGAAGGTGCAAGAGCGGTTGGTCGGCGCAATGCGTCGCGCTTCGATGGAGGTCAAAGAAACTGAGCGCGAAGTTGACAAGCTGCAACGTTCGTATGAACGCAAACGCAACGAAGACGAAAAGAAAGAAGCCGAAAAGAAGCTTCGAGCGACCAAAAAACATTTGACCCAATTGGAAGAGCAGCATCGGTTGCCCTTGGCGGACATCAAAAAGTCGCTGCAAACCGTCATTGCTGGCGAAGCCGAAGCGCAACAGGCAAAGAAAGAACTGGTCGAAGCCAACTTGCGTCTGGTCGTTTCCATCGCCAAGAAATACACCAACCGTGGATTGCAGTTCCTGGACCTGATTCAGGAAGGCAACATCGGGTTGATGAAGGCTGTGGACAAGTTCGAATATCGGCGCGGGTATAAGTTTTCGACTTATGCCACGTGGTGGATTCGGCAGGCGATCACGCGTGCCATTGCCGACCAGGCCCGCACCATCCGCATTCCGGTTCACATGATCGAAACGATCAACAAACTGATTCGGACTTCGCGCGCGCTGGTGCAGGAACTCGGACGCGAACCAACGTCGGAAGAAATCGCCAAGAAGATGGACATT
>JAEUQP010000015.1 GCA_016789645.1 Acidobacteriota bacterium
AGCGCTGGGATGTATTGTTTAGGTCTGGTCGGCATATCCACACAATAAAAGGCAGAAACCCACTTACTGTTTCGGTCTTACTTTCTGAAGCAGTTTCTCAAGCTCAACCGCAAAAGATTCTGCATCTTGGAAGCTCCGCAATTGGCGAATGATCGTGCCATCGGGTAAGACGAACCGAATGTCTGGCAATCCTTCGACGCCTAATCGTTGCGCAATGTCGGGGTATTTATCTGTATCAATCCTGAGAAAAACGGTTTGCTCCAACAACGCTTTTACTTTCGGGTCGGGAAAAGTCAGCCGTTCCAGTTGGCGACACGGAGCGCACCATTCGGCGTTGAGATCGAGCACGATAGGCTTGTTTTCGGCTTTGGCTTTTGCCAGCGCATCGTCCAATAAGAGAAAGCCTTGCGGCAAGGTCGTCACCGTCTGCGGGGATAATTCCTGATTGCCCGTAACGACCCGCGCCGAATAACCGGATTTTTTCACCGTCGCCACTAACAGCTTCGTACCAGCTTTGGCCGGGCTATAAGTCACGAGGAACTCATCCCGGTCTAGCAACATTTCAATCTTTTTCACTGCTTCAAGCCCTTCCAGGGCTTGTTTGACCGTTTCCGGTCAAGCCATTCAGACCGCCCCGCTTTTGCTTTTCGTGAAACCATCAATATGGAGTCGTACTGTTTTCATGGTCAGTTTTTCATCGATCGGTTGTTTATTCTTTTGCGCCAAAGCGAGGCCGCCCGTCATCAGAATGAACAAGAAAAATGAGATAGGTTTTGCCCACATCGTAAGCTCATTATTTGAAACCATCGCTTAACCCCTTCAATAGATAATCGTAAAGCTGCCGTCCTTCTCCGCGACCACAGCCGCTAAACTCCAAGCTGGTATTCCAGCCGCCTCACCTTTCTCGCCCACAGGTTTGCCCTGCGTATCGTAAAGCTGCCACGCGAGCGAACCGCCTTTCTTCCAGCCCGTACCTTCTGTCCAAACGAGCAGTGTCTCGCCATTCGCGTTCGCGGCAATCACCGGATGTTTGCGTTTGCCCGCAACGCCTGTTGCTGGGATGGGAGAAAGAGGCTGCGGCTTGTTCGGATTGAGCGCGGCGAAATAAACCTGACCTTCGGTTTCCCACGCCGCCAACAATCCGTTTGCGCCATCGGCAAATGACGCCGAACTCATTGGACAGGCATTGATCTTCCACTTGTCGAGCAACACGCCGGAGTAACGCTGTCCGCGATTGTCGGAACTCAACAAGTACATATCGCGGTTCACGCTTTCCATCGCGGCGCGATAGAGCAAATGCACACGTCCTTGCCGATCAGCGAATGCGCGCATCCCGCAACAGCCGCAAGCGCCGGTCGGCTCGTTCCAGGCGGCCACTTCGCGCGCAAAGGTCTTTCCTTCATCCGTTGAGCGTGCGACCCAGACGCGCCGATGCTCTTCGCCTTTCTGATCTCCCGTGCCGTGCCACGCGACATAGACGTTGCCTGCGTTGTCCGCCGCGACCGAGCCGCCGCCGTCCAATCCGCCGGAGAATTTCATCTCGTTGCGTTGCGTCTCGAAGGCCGTGCGCGCATCGTTCATTCGCGCATAAAACATCGGCGCTTCGTGACCGCCCGATTTGTGCGGGCCGTTCCAAGCCACGTGAACGCGCCCGTTCTTGCCAACGGCGAGATGCGCGCCGCGAATCGTCCCGGCGGCGACAGCGGTATTCGGTTCGCTGTTGACGCGCAGCGGCGTGGTGAATTCCGTTTTGCCCGCGTCACGCCGCACGTAATAAACATCGCCGCCGCCCGGCTCACCCGTGAAGTAAATTAAATGCAACGCGCCGCGTTCGTCCATTAAGGTTTGCGGTTGCAACCCATTGTTGGGAACGCGGAGCAGCTTTACTTTGCCATTCGCACTGTGCGCTGATTGCGCGCCGACGCGCGCCGCCAACACGGGAAGTAACGAGGCAAGAACGAACAACATCCAACCGTGTTTGAGTTTCATCTGATTCTTCCTTCAAAGAGACAATCTACGCAGCCTGAGCGCGTTGGCGATGACCGAGACAGAACTAAACGTCATCGCCGCACTCGCAATCATCGGACTAAGCAACAACCCGAAGATGGGATACAGCACACCCGCCGCAATTGGCACGCCCAGCACGTTGTAAATGAACGCGAAGAAAAGATTCTGCCGGATGTTGCTCATCACGGCCCGGCTCAAGCGGCGCGCACGCACGATGCCACGCAGGTCGCCTTTGACCAGCGTCATTCCGGCGCTTTCCATCGCCACATCCGTCCCCGTACCCATTGCAATGCCGACCTGCGCTTGCGCGAGCGCCGGAGCGTCATTGATGCCGTCACCCGCCATCGCCACAACTTTCTTTTCTGATTGAAGCCGCTTCACGACATCTGCCTTCTGATCGGGCAGCACTTCGGCAAAGACCGCATCGAGTCCGAGTTGGCGTGCGACT
>JAEUQP010000073.1 GCA_016789645.1 Acidobacteriota bacterium
ATTGCAACTGGCCCAGGCAATGGACGAAATCGCCGGAGCCGAAACGACCAGTTCCATGGCGCAACGGCATGGCGCGTTGGCGGCGATCAATGGCGGATACTTTCGCACGACGGGAATCGTTCGCGGCGAACCCATCGGAGCGTTGACCATTGGCGGCAAAGTTCTGAGTGAACCGGTCAACAACCGCGCGGCGTTGGCCGTGTTCGACGATGGCAAACAGGTTCGCGCCGCGGTCACGCATCTGACGATGACGGCGGAATTGCGCGCCGACGGCAAAGCGATTCGCGCAGTGAACGGATTCAATCGCCCGCGCGAAAAGGACGAGCTGGTTGTCTTCACGCCGGAATTTCATCGCACAACACTGACCGCCGCCGATGGAGTCGAATTCCTGGTCGAAAAAAATCGCGTGACAAAATTGGCCGATGGCGCGGGCAGTAGCCAGATTCCTGCAAACGGCTTTGTGTTTTCTGCTGCCGGAACTTCGCGCGAATGGGGACTCAACCACCTGCGCCAAGGTTCGCGTGTGGAACTCAAAACCGACGCCAAAGCCGAACCCGTGTTGCCGTTTCAACCGGATTTCATTCTGGGCGCAGGGCCGCAATTGCTTGCGGCGGGTCAGAAAGTGTTTGTTGCCGAAGCCTCACGGTACAGCGATTCGTTGTATCGTCAGCGCCACCCGCGCACGGCGATCGGCTGGACGGCAGAAGGCAAATTGATCTTGGTGACGGTGGATGGTCGCCAGAAATTCAGCATGGGAATGACGATGGCAGAACTTGCCGATTTGATGTTGGAACTCGGCTGCGTCGAAGCGATGAATCTGGATGGAGGCGGTTCATCCACGATGGTCGTCAATCGCAAAATCGTGAATCATCCGTCTGACGCCACCGGCGAACGTCCGGTCAGCGACGCGTTGCTGGTGTTTTCCAGAGGAAAACGAACATGAAAGAAGCCCTGGTTTTGATGGCCAAAGCGCCCATCGAAGGGCAAGTCAAAACCCGATTGATCGGCGAATTGACGGCAGAAGACGCCAAACAACTGTACGTCGCGTTTCTCAGCGATACGTTTGCAACGATGGAAGCCGTCTGCGACGAACGCGACGATTTGACGCTGGTGCATTGTTACACGCCCGAAGACGCCGAAGATGCCTTTGAAGAAGTCGAACGCGAAGGCTGTTTGATGATCGTGCAACGCGGCAACGATCTGGGCGAACGACTGACGAATTGTTTTGCTGACGTGTTCGCGCTGGGGTTCGATTCGGTGACGGCGATTGGCGGCGACAGTCCAACCTTGCCCGCGGAACTGGTTTCCGACGCCATGGATTGTCTGGAAACTGCAAACGATGTGGTGATCATTCCGGCGGAAGACGACGGATATTGTTTGATCGGGATGCGAAAGTTGCACCCAGAGCTTTTCCAAAACATTCCCTGGAGCACGTCCGAAGTGATGGCGGCGACCGAACGTCAGGCCAAAACCGCCGGATTGAGTTTGAGCGTTGGCCCTGTGTGGTTTGATGTGGACACACCCGAAGAACTCGAACGGTTGAAACAAGACCTGGCGCAAACCAAAGGCTCGGCCAAATTCACGCGGCGGTTTTTGAAAGAATTGGCCACTCGAAGTCGGGAAATGGGAGAGGGGAATTAAGAGCCAGCCAACTTCCCAAGCCCGCAGCGCCCATCGAAAACTCATTTTCAGTTCCCAGTTTCTGCCTCCCCGGCCATTTTAAGACCGACCTTTGCCAGCGGAATTTTTCCAGCCGTTCCCAGTCTCCATCGGTGAAAATCCCCAAAACGATCAATCAACCCTACCAATTTTCAACAAGTTGCGGGTGGCACAAAGTTTGCCGCTCCCGAAAATTGGAAGGGGATTTATTGGAAGGAAAACAAATTTGAACCCAAAAATGGAGGTACTGTAATGAAAGCTCAACAAGCATTGGAAGCCAAAACAACCGAAAAACCGATTTTTGTCGAAGCGGAAAAGCTGATTAACCGCATGGAAGAGTTGACGAGAAATATCGCCCAGCGCGCGTATGAATTTTTTGAAGAGCGGGGGCGGAGGTTTGGTTATGAATTGGACGACTGGTTTCGCGCTGAATCCGAACTGATGCGGAGAGTGCCGACGACGATGAAGGAAACCGATGAGGCATTCACGTTTCAGGCGGAAGTTCCGGGATTCAAAGCCAATGAAATCAAGATCAGTGCTGAGCCTCACCAATTGATGATCGAAGGTGATTCCGAACAAACCACCGAAGAGAAATCCGAAAAAGTTGTGTTCAGCGAACGACGCACCAATCGGTTTTGTCGTTCATTCACCTTGTCTGCGGAAATTGATCCGTCCAAGGTGAACGCCAATTTGAAAGATGGGGTGCTGGAAATCATTTTGCCGAAAGTTCCGGTGCGCCCCGCCGTCGGCGTGGAAATCAAGACCGCGTAGAGCGTTGTCTGCTTCGATGTGTGTTCCCCCGGGTTATTGATAGGAGGTGAAAATCATGACTTACAAATCAGATGAAGAACTGCAAAGCGAGGTGATGTTTCAACTAGGCTGGGATTCGCGCATCAAGCAAACCGAAGTGGGCGTGTCAGCACATAATGGAGTTGTGACGCTCACAGGCAAGGTGAGCAGTTACGCGAAAAAACTGGCGGCTCAGCAAGCGGCTCATCGGGTCAAAGGGGTGCTGGATGTGGTGAATGACATTGAGGTTCACATTCCTGGCAGTCTGGCCCGCACCGATGAAGAAATCGCGCAAGCCGTTCGGCATGCGTTGGAATGGAATGTATTGGTTCCGGCAGATCACATTCACTCGACGGTTGCCAGTGGGTGGGTGACGTTGGAAGGCAACGTGGAATATTACCGTGAACGGGTGGATGCCGAACGAGCTATTTCGCATCTGCCTGGAGTGCGTGGCGTAACCAATCACATACAGGTTTGTCAGCCGGTCGAACCCGAACGCGTGAAGTTCCTGATCGAAGACGTTCTGGAACGTCGCGCCGATCGTGAAGCTGACCGCATTCGTGTCAACGTTTCTGAGGGTGAAGTGACGCTGACCGGCGCGGTCAATTCTTGGGAAGAAAAGAAAGCGATTCTTGGCGCGGTAAGCCATGCTCCGGGTGTCACCGAAGTCCAAGATCATTTGTTCATTGATCCGTATCACATGCGATTTGATGCGGCGTACGCATAACTTGTTCCTCTCACTCGTCAGCTCAAGACACTTCAGCGCAGCGACTTTTCTCGATGGGTCGCTGCGCCTTTTTTTGTGAAGAAAGACGGTCACCTCACTCCGTTCCACATCCACCGCCACCGGGAGTTTCAATCACAATGCGATCGCCTTTGTGGACGGAAAGAGAAAATTTACCGGGCAATTTTTTCTTTTTAGTTTTGCCTTTGGCAACGGGCGTCACCAGTTGAGCCTGTCCGCGTTTGCCGTCCTCGCCGCCGTGCAGGCCATAAGGAGCGGTCTTTCGCCGGTCGGCCAGTAGGGAAACTTTGGCATCGGTCAGCAATTCGATTTCGCGGATGGTGCCGTCGCCGCCGCGCGTGTGGCCGCGTCCGCCGGAATTGCGGCGAATGGCATATCGCCGAACGCGCAGCGGGTAGGCATATTCCAGCGCTTCGACCGGCGTATTCAGCGAATTGGTCATGTGCGTATGAACCGCCGAAATGCCGTCCGCCGTTGGCCGAGCACCCATTCCGCCGCAAACGGTTTCGTAATACGCGAACTCTTTTCCTGTGCGCGCATCCCAACCGCCGATGGTCAGATTGTTCATCGTGCCTTGCGAAGCTGCGGGAATCAGATGCGGCGCGGCTTGTGACAAGGCTTTCAACAACACATCCACAATGCGCTGGGAAGTTTCGACATTGCCTCCGGCGACGGGCGCGGGGGGCAACGCGTTGACGATGGTTCCGGCGGGTGCGATGACTTCAATGGGTTCCAGCAATCCTGCGCTGGCCGGCACGTCTCCGGCAATCAAGCAACGAAACACGTAATACACCGCCGACACAGCAATGGCTTCGACGGCGTTGATCGGGCCGCGAACCTGCGGCGAACTGCCACTGAAATCCACGTTCGCGTTGTCGCCGCGAATTTCCAACCGAACGGCGATGCGAACCGGTTTGTCCGTTTCGCCATCGTCGTCCAGAAAATCTTCGGCTTCGTAAATTCCATCAGGCAGAGCATCGAGCGTGCGGCGCACTCGGCGCGCGGCGTATTCCACCAAATGCCCGGCGTATTCGTCGGCTTCGGCAAAACCGTATCGGGCGACGATTTCCTGCAACCGTTCGCTGCCCACGCGCAAGGCTCCAAGCTGCGCGGCAAAATCGCCTTCGCGTTCTTCGCGGCCACGGACATTGGCCAGCAACAGATTGAAAACCTCTTGATCCAACTCTCCGCCGCGAACAATGCGGATCGGCGGAATGCGAATGCCTTCCTGGTAAATTTCAGTCGCCGCTCCCATCGAACCCGGCGTTGATCCGCCAATGTCGGCGTGATGCGCGCGGTTGGCGACGAAGAAAATCGGACGCGGGGATGGGGAGACAGAGAGATGGAGAGACAGAGGGACGGAGTGACGGAGGGCAGGAAGCTCTGCTGCGCTCTCCGTCCCTCTTTCTCTCTTTCCCTCTTTTCCTCTTTCTCTCCGTCCTTCTGTCGCAAACACAGGGGCAACCATCGTCACATCCGGCAAATGCGTTCCTCCGGCATACGGATCGTTGAGCACGACGACATCGCCCGGTTGCAAATGGCAAGCGTCAATCGCGGCTTTGACCGACATCGGCATCGAACCCAAATGCACGGGCATGTGGTCGCCTTGCGCGATGATGCGTCCACGCCGGTCAAATACGGCGCAGGAATAATCGCGGCGCTCCTTGATGTTTGGCGAAAACGCCGTGCGGCGCAGACTGACCCCCATTTCTTCGGCGACAGAGGTGTACAGCGAACGATAAATTTCCAGCTTGATCGAATCCATAAAAGCGAATCGTTAGAGATTTAGTGCGGGTTTCAATTGTGTGTGAGACGAATTTTTCAATCTGCCCGGAATTTTGCACGTGCGAAAACCTCGGCAGGTTGGAAAAACCGACCCAGAGTCTACGAACACCTGCGCTCTCGCGCAAATCTTTGCAGGTTTCATAAAGCGTCGGAGCAGGATTCGTAGGGGGAAAACCAAAAAAAAGCGGCCACTCAACTCTCATTGAGTGGCCGCTTTTTTTGACCCATTACCTGTTTTCACTGCGAAGAATCTTGGCTGGAATTATTCCGTCGCAGGGTTAACACGTTTGACGACAATGGTAATGATGTCGCGCGTTGCCATCCGTTTCATCAATTCGCGTTCACTACGATGCTTGAAGAATTCGAAGCCTCTATCGCTGCCTGCGACCCAAACCTGCGAGAGGAAATAGCTCACTTCCCCTCCACTTCCTCTGTACCGATTGAAAATCAATACGCTTTCAGTGGGGATGTTATTGCGGGCTATTTGGGTCATAACATTCCTAACTGCTGTGTTTTTTCCAGCCTCGTCGCGAATCTGGAAGACTCCAGCAGACAACATATTAAGTTTCATAAGATCGTATTCTCCAGCGGGCATCACCACATCACCATAGGTAAAATCGAATGGGATGTTTGCTTTCAATTTAAGGCTTTGTCCATTAGCACCAACACCCATCAACATCACCAACAAACCAACCGCAAAAAAGATTTTAACGACTTTCGTGTTCATATAACCTCCTCATCTTCTATATGGCTGCCCCGGTTCCGGTTGAAGCTGCCCGGAAGCCAAAAGTTAAAGAAAACGGATGCTTGATCCCCGACCGCCTTCTCAACCTCGTTCGGCATAACGCTTGCGACCATTTCATTGGCAAGCGCTGAGAAAACTGATCAAGAAACTCTCAAGTTCTTTCAAACCTTCAAATATCAATGCTTTTTCCGATTTCCTTTTTCCATCTTCTTGCTCCGAGCGCAATTTACCCAAATGGCGCTGGTGAATCTTTCGCAAATTCGGAAAAAAAGCTGAAAAAACTATGAAAACAGACGAGTGTAAAAAATTGCCGGATTATTTTGAGTTTGGTCCTTATCGGTTTGATGTTCGAGATCAGCTTTTGTTCAAAAATGGTGAAGAGGTACATTTGACGCCAAAGGTCGCCGAGATTTTGCTGTTGCTGCTGAAGCAGCATGGCCACCTGGTTGAAAAAGAAGAGCTGATGCACGAGGTCTGGCTGGACGCCATCGTGGAAGAAAACAATCTGACACGAAATATCAGCACGCTACGCAAGATACTTCAGGCTGAACCAGAAGCGGGCGAATACATTGAAACCATCCCGCGTCGTGGATACCGCTTTATAACCGCCGTCAAAGAGGTGCATGAGTCATTTTCCAGCACCGAAGCAGAAGGAATTGAGACCGCCAGCCCGAAACCTGTCTCTGAAATTGTTGAGCCTGTTTCCCCAACCCTATCCGACACCAACGCTCAACAAGCCGCGACCTCGGCAATAGAGCCAACAGGAACAGCACCGTCGGCAGAACCGAATCATTCCAGAGAAAAAAGAGCCACGTTTTACAAGTACATGAAACCCGGCTCACTGCTCAATACTTTGCTATTGGTGATCATCGCCATCCTTTTATTTTGGCAAGTGAGAGCGCTCTATCGGATTTCAAGAGGAAACCAGCCAGAGCCGGTAGCGGGGGCTTTTCCACGCTTACGTCTAAACAAACACGCGGTAAAGGGAGCGCCGTTCAAAGCGGAGCTTTCTCCTGATGGAAAATACATCGCTTATGCAGCTTCGGACGAATCCGGGTGGCAAAGTCTCTATTTCGGTCAGGTCAATACAAACACAGCCAAACAACTGGTTCCGCCGATTGAGTCGGAGTACCAGGGGCTGAGCTTTGCGCCCGATGGAAGCCATCTTTATTTCACAAGGCGCGAGCAAAATCAGAACACTGTGCTCTATCGCTTGGCGGTGTTCAGTGATGAACCGCCACAACCGTTAGCCGCTCTTGGGGCAATCAGCCCGATCGAACTCTCACCTGACGGATCCCGGATTGCTTTCATCCGTGAATTTGTGGGAGAGGGAGCGAGCGCTTTGATTACTGCCAACCTGGATGGCAGCGACGAATACAAATTGTTCGAGCGCAAATACCCCGATTTTATTTCTTTGACCGGAAGTCCGTCCTGGTCGCCGGATGGGGAGAGCATCCTTTGTGTAATTGGAAGCCTGGCCAATGGCGTTCGTTATCAGGTGGCCAGCATTCAGCTAAATTCCGAGCAATCGCAGCCCGAATCGGCGCTCACCGTCAATCAAACTCGCTGGCCATGGATTTACCAGGTGGAATGGTCGCCGAGCGGTCGTGAATTGTTCCTGTTGGCAGATGAACAGCCGGGCGGATTTCGCGATCAGCTTTGGCTGATGACCTGGCCAGAGGGCGACTTAA
>JAEUQP010000076.1 GCA_016789645.1 Acidobacteriota bacterium
TTGACCAGATTGGCCAGATCGGCTCCGGTGAATCCCGGTGTCCCACGCGCGATGACGGAAATATCCACGTCTTCGCCCAGCGGGATTTTGCGCGTGTGAACGGACAAAATGCCTTCGCGGCCTTTCACGTCAGGACGATTGACGATGACGCGACGGTCAAAACGTCCAGGGCGCAACAACGCTGGATCAAGCACGTCCGGGCGGTTGGTCGAAGCGACAAGAATCACGCCGTCGTTCGATTCAAAGCCGTCCATCTCTACCAACAACTGGTTGAGCGTTTGTTCGCGTTCGTCGTGACCGCCGCCGAGTCCAGCTCCGCGATGACGACCGACCGCGTCAATTTCATCAATGAAGATGATGCACGGCGCATTTTTCTTGCCTTGTTCGAACAGATCGCGGACGCGGCTGGCGCCGACGCCAACGAACATTTCAACGAAATCTGACCCGGAAATGGAAAAGAACGGCACGTTGGCTTCACCGGCAATGGCGCGCGCCAACAAGGTTTTGCCCGTTCCCGGAGGCCCCATCATCAGCACGCCTTTGGGAATGCGTCCGCCGAGTTTTTGGAATTTTTGCGGTTCTTTGAGGAATTCGATGATTTCCTGAAGCTCCTCTTTGGCTTCATCAACGCCCGCCACATCTTTGAATGTGACGCGCTTTTGCTGGTTGGAAAGCAGTTTGGCGCGGCTCTTGCCGAAACTCAGGGCTTTGTTGCCGCCGGATTGCATCTGCCGCAGCATGAAAATCCAGAGCGCGATAATCAGGACAAACGGTGCATAAAAAATCAGCGCCTGCATCCACATTCCGCTGGCGCTGGAATTTTTGTATTCGACGCGAACGCCATGTGAACGCATCGCTTCAGCAATTGTGTCGGCGCTTTTTTCGCCGCCGATTTCCGTCGTGAAATTACGCTGATCGGCCAGTTTGCCAATAACCTTTTCTTTTTCGATTTGAGCGGATGTCACCTGTTTGGTTTCAACCTTTTCCATCAGCTCGTTATAAGCCAATGGCAGCGGCTGGTTGACGCTGGGATTGTTGAAAAACCGATAAAGCAGAACGGCTCCGCCGATAATCACCACCCAAAAAATTACTTGTCTTACTGTCGAGTTCAAAATCAGTTACCTCCGTTGAAATCCTGGCGGGCATTCTAGCTTATCGCGGCGAATTTCGCTCGCCAATTTACCCGCAGATGCGCCACAAAGTGTTAGACGCCCGGCCAGCAGGCAAGGTTTCGACTTTGTGCCCAACTGAAATTTCCAAAGCTGTTCAATCCGTGCCGTCTTTGACAACGTTTTCTGTTGAATCGGCCCCGGTTTCAATTCGTGCAAGTTCCAGAACGCCGGATTTGCGTCGAACTTGCCATCCTCCGGGCAATTCAATCACGCGCCCGCTTTTTCCGGCGACGATCAATCGTTCAATCGCCGCCAGATGAACCGCTTCGATTCGCTGCAAACCGCCGCGAACTTCCTTGATCCACATTCGCAACACGCGACGACGAATGGCCACATGCAACATCATCAACCGTTTGATGCTCAATCCGTTGCCTTGCCGGGTTTCGGCCAGCGCTTCGGTCGTCGTTGAATGCAAAAACCGTTCGTCGTCAGCCAGCAAATTCGCCAACCGAGCCAATGTTTGAGCCACACGCGGATTGAAGCTTTTGAGCAATGGCAGCAATTCTTGCCGAATGCGATTGCGCGTAAAGAACGTCGAATCATTGGAACTGTCGTGGCGAAATTCCAGGCGATACTGATCGCAATGCGCTGCCACTTCTTCGCGTGTGACAGCCAGCAAAGGGCGAATCAGCGTGACGGATTGGCCAAGCGGTCTGACCGATTGAATACCCGCCAGCCCTTCCATGCCTGTGCCTCTCAACAATCGCATGAGCAAGGTTTCGGCTTGATCGTCCAGCGTGTGAGCCGTGCAAACAAACGCTGCGCCAACGGTTTCAGCCGTTCGCGCCAGAAATTCATAGCGCAATCGCCGCGCGACCGCTTCCAGATTTTGTTTTTCCTGAAGCGCAATGTCGGCAACAGGAATCTGCTCCGTCAAACAATCCAATTCGCGTTCGGCGGCCAGACGGCGAACAAATGCTTCATCGTCGTCGGATTCTTTGCCGCGAAGCTGGTGATTCAAATGAGCGACCACCAACTTGACCGGCAATTTGCCACGTTGGCGCAACCGCCCCAACGCGTCCAGCAACGCCACCGAATCCATGCCGCCGGAAACCGCCACGACAAGCGAACCGCTTTCGCCGATGCCTAATCGCCGAATTGCGGGGTTCAATTTTTGCTCCAGCTTGGTCACTTCTTTGCAGTTCCACCGTCAAAAGGTAAATTCTCTGCCGAACGAAAACGCCTTCACTTTGAAACGCGGGCAGGAATTTTTCAAACCTTACGACCGGAGAACAGAAATGGACGTGTGGAAACCAGGCGGCAATTTGTTATTGATCGTTGCGGCAAGTTTGTCGCTGTTGGCAGGCCGATGCTCAAAAGACCCGGAATCGGTTCGCATCGCTGCAATACAGGAAACCGTCAATGGATTGACGAAATGCGATTCGGCCAGCAATGGCAACGGAGTGCCTCAACTGGCAATCGCCTCTGTCAGCAATGCTCCCAACGAAACGGCCGTGCGCGTGGTGATTTACGCAACCGATTCACCGGTGGAATTTCTGATTCCAGTGTACAAATTGAGCGCTGGACGATGGTTGATCGGTGAAAAAGACCGCGCCTTTTTGCTTGACGAAAAATGCCGCGAATATCGTTTGCGAGACAGACGTTCGGTCAATGGAAAGGATTTTCCGCCTGATGGGATTGTCCGGCTCAATCCCGGTCAATCGTTCGAAACGATTTTCAGCTTTCACCGGGTAAAAGAAGAGGTGCGAATCGGGATGCTGGTTTACGCGGGAAAAAGCTTGCCGTTTGTCATCAGCCAGCCGCAGCCTGCACAAGAAAAACAAGAATCAACTCAACAATGATAACTTCAGGCTGCTTCAGCCCGACCGACGCGGTGCGACCCGTTTTCCGGTTCGCTGGACTTAGAATAAAACACGGCATCGCAGTTTCGACAAATGAATGGTTTGTGGTCGGTGAATGCCAAAAAGGTGCGCTCAAAGAAATTTCTTCGCCGCCGTTTGACGTTGTGCGACTGGCATTCCGGGCAAGTCAGCGATGTTTGATGAATGGTTTGCGCCAATTCGTCCGGTTTTTCTTGTACTCGTTGGGCATACAGTTTGGTGATTTCCGTTCGCAATCCCTGCCGCGCAGGAGCCACACGATCAACCAAAACTTTAGCAGCAGGTTCCGAAGGAGCCATTACTGCTGCTGCAACGGGCGCAGGCTGGGGTTCTGGCTGTCGGGATTGAACCGGTTTCGCAGAAACGGGCGGAACCAATTTTAATCCCTTCGGTTCGGCAACAGGCAAAGACGGTTTCAACTGCTCCAGATCAACCGCCGGAGCGACCGGATACACATCCGCTTTGGCAAATTGTTTTGGACGCCGAGTTTTTGGCGGGAATGGGGAAAAGGCTTGAAACGGAAAATTGCAGTTGTCGCACAACAAAGATCGGATGCCGACGATGCGCAGAATAAACATCGCGGGTTTATAACCATTTCGAATTCTGGAACTTCCACAAGACGGACAGACTAACATTGAAATTCTCCTTACCTGATAATTCTTTGCGTTTGTGGGGCCGGCAAGTGGATCGAAGATCTATTACTCAAACGTGGTTCAAAATTGCGGGAACGAGATGCGGAGAAACCTCCAACGGCGAAACCGTAATTTAACACTTCACCGCCGAATGCGAAAAGGAAAATTTTGGCACGGTGCTCTGGCAGCAAACCAATTCCCCAAAAACCCGCGAACTGTCGCCAGCGACTTGCCTGTCCTGGAAAGCTCGGCTACACTCCGCGCCTTTGTTTGCCACCAGCGCGCAAGGCAGTCAGTCAACTGACGTTCTGCGTTTGGCCGGATCATTGAAACAAAGATTTATACCCCTTATTTTTCTTACTTTTAGGAGATGTAATGATTTTAGTTCGCACCTTTCTTTTCATTTGTTGTTTGACCTTGACGGCTTTGGCTCAGGGCAAAGCTGCTGATAGCGGGTATGCTCCCGTCGAGTTGAAAAATATCGCGGATCGCTCTGCGGAACTCGAAGGCCGCCGCATTGCCGTCACCGCAGAAATCGTGTCGGTCAATGCGGATTTCCGTTCGATGAATGTGTTCGACCAAACCAGCAAGGCGTTTGTCGCTGTTTCGTTGGAGCAGTTGTCCAAATCGCAGCGGCAGGCGCTGATTCACGAACCGGTTCTTCGCGTATCAGTATTTGGTCGCATCGAAATGAAAAACAACCGAGTCGTCATCAAAGCCGACCAGGTAATGCCGTTGGCAACTGATTTAGTCGCCAGCAAGTAATCGAAAACCGCTCATCCGAGTCAAAAATCAATACGCAGCAACAGTTTGTTCTGTTGGCTGCGTTTTTCATTTTGTGCGTGCAAACAATCAGCCGAAACCAGTTGACGGGCTTGAACGTTTTTACTTACGCAGTCGGCGATTCCTTGTGGCAAAGAGACAGAGACGCTTAAACTGCCAATCCTGATCGTCATCAACATTCAGTAACAAATTCACACTTCAAACACGAAGCCTTGGCGGCTCGTGGCTGCCAACAACCCTTCGGAGGAAAACCTTATGTACAAGCTTGCCACCAAGCACAGTTTCAAATGGGCGATGGCATCAGTCATCGCACTTCTGTTGATTTGCCAGGTTGTCTTGACGCCGGTCGGCGCACAGATGGCTCCCGCTGAAAAAGTAGACCTGGAAATGATGAAGAAAATTCGCGCGGAAGGTCTGGAACGTTCCCAGGTCATGGATACGTTGAGCTGGCTGACCGATGTCAACGGCCACCGGTTGACCGGTTCGCCCGGCATGAAAGCCGCCAACGAATGGGCGAAAAAACGTCTGGCGGAATATGGTCTGGTCAATGCCAATGTCGAAGAGTGGGGCAAATTCGGTCGCGGCTGGTCATTCGACAAAGTCTTGATTCACGTCCTTGAGCCAACGTCGTATCCGGTGATCGGATACCCCAAAGCCTGGACGCCCGGAACCAATGGCCCGGTCGTCGCCGAAGCCATCTTTCCCGAAATCAACTCCGAAGCCGATTTTGAAAAATACAAAGGCAAGCTAAAAGGGGCGATTGTACTGGCTTCACCGCTGCGCCCGGTTTTGGCTCAGTTCAAAGCTCCGGCGGTTCGATATTCCGACGAAGAGTTGCTGAAAATGGCCAACGATCAGCCTGAAACGCGCGGAGGCGGAAATTTCACCGACGAACAACGCCAGCAAATGATGCAGGCGCAGCGTATGGCCACACAAAAAATGGCGTTCTTCAAATCCGAAGGCGTCGCCGTCATGTTGGACATTGATCGCGTCGGCGACAACGTTCACGGCGGCACGGTGTTCGTGCAAGGTGGCGGCCCGCGCGACAAAGACGCGCCGCAATCTTTGCCATCTGTCACGCTCGCCATTGAACATTACGGACGCATTGTTCGCACGCTCCAAAAAGGCGTGAAGGTCAAAATGGAAATTGACGTCAAAGCGCAATTCCACGACGACGATCTGATGGCCTACAACACCGTCGCGGAAATTCCCGGCACGGACAAAAAAGACGA
>JAEUQP010000117.1 GCA_016789645.1 Acidobacteriota bacterium
GCTCCAAATGATCTTTGGCCATAAAAGCTCCCGATAGATTTGGATGTGCATTTTAAGAAAAGAAGGTTTATCCACGAAGCAGCACGAAAAGGCACGAAGCGAAGAGCCGAATTCTTGAGCTTGTCGTGGTGTCCCTTCGTGGACTAGGTTTTTTCGCTGCTATGGAACAATACCGGGGAAAACATACGCTTGCAGCATCACCAGCAAACCGACCAGCACCGCCAACGCCACGCTGTGAAAAAACACGTAGCGCAGAATCGTGCCTTCCTGACCGTGCTGGTTGGTCGCCATGCTGGCGACGACGATGGATTGCGCGTCAATCATTTTGCCCATCACGCCGCCGGAACTGTTTGCCGCTGCCGCCAGCACGGGCGAAATGCCCAATTGCTGCGCGGTGACTTGCTGCAAGTTGCCGAACAAAACATTCGATGAGGTGTCGCTGCCGGTTAAGGCTACGCCCAACCAGCCCAGCAGTGGCGAAAAGAAGGGAAACAGCGGCCCCGTGGCAGCAAATGCCAGCCCCATTGTTGAATCCAGTCCGCCAAATCGAGTGGTGAATCCAAGTGCCAGCATCGCCGCAATCGTCAGCAACGAAAGTTGCGCGCGCTTGAATGTGCCGATGAAAATGTGAACCAACCGCATTGGAGACAATTTCAAGATCAACCCGGAGATGATTCCAGCAATCAGCAATGCCGTCCCAGTCGCTGACAACCAGTTGAAGGCAAATCGTGCCTCTTCTGCTTTCGCCTGCAAAACGACGGGTGGAGCGCGCAACACAGCTTTGTCCAAAAACGGCACAGCGATTTCGGGCGACGAGATGCCGTTCAAAAATGCTTTCATCTGCGGCAATCCCCACAGAAACACCAGCACAGACAAAATCACCCATGGCATCCAGGCGCGAACGGTTTCGGCAGTCGAAGGTTTTTCGACGACTTCCGCTGCTGCTTCGCCGTCGAATCGCCAAACATGTTTCGGTTGCCAGAATTTCAATAAAACGACCAGCGTCAAAATCGAAGCAATGGCTCCGGCAATGTCCACCACCCAGGGGCCGTGATAATTGCTGACCAGAAATTGCACGATAGCGAAGCTCAAACCCGAGGCCAGACACGCCGGCCAAACTTCGCGCATGCCTTTGAAACCCGCCATCGCCCACACCAGCCAAAACGGAACGATCACCGAAAAGAAGGGAAGTTGTCGCCCGGTCATGGCGCTCAATTGTTCCAGAGGTAATCCAGTGATTTTGGCCAGCGTGATGATTGGAGTTCCAAGCGCGCCGTAGGCCACGGGCGCAGTATTGCCAATCAAGGCCAATCCGGCGGCTTGCAATGGTTTGAATCCCAAGCCGATCAACATGGCTGCGGAAACGGCAACCGGAGTTCCAAATCCGGCAGCGCCTTCGATAAACGCGCCAAAGCTGAACGCAATCAGCAAGGCTTGAATGCGGCGATCGTCCGCCAAACCGGCAATGGTTTTTTTGACGACTTCAAACTGGCCGGTTTCCACCGTGATGTCGTACACAAAAATCGCCGCCAGTACGATCCAGCCAATCGGAAACAACCCGAAAGCCGCTCCATTGCCAGCGGCAGCCAGCGCCAGTTTGGTTGGCATGCCATAAATCAAAATGGCGACCAGCAAGGCCGAAGCCAGTCCGATCAAGGCTGCGATGTGCGCGCGCACGTGAAAAAACGCCAGCAATCCGAGCAGCACAACGACGGGAATGGAAGCGATCAGCGCCGACAACAGCAAATTCCCGGCGGGGTTATAAACTTGTGTCCAATTCATGCGGGGTGATGCGTCTCCTGAAATTATGTGATGAAAATCGGTGCGCGCAGTCTACCGCTTGCAATCAGAACTACAAATGCGAGTGCTGGAATTTTGAAGCGTGATGTTGTGACAAGCTGGCGAGCCTGAGCTAGAATCCGCGCGTCAGAACGAACTGCTGCCGAAGTTTCGTGAACGAATTGCCCCAAATTACAAAAAGCGTAACTTCGGCGTTCAACTCATTCCTCACAATCCAAATCTTCAACACTGCTGACAGGCTCCGCATTGCGGTAGCGTGTCTTGGCCAATTCAAGAGGTATGTGCCCATGACCCCCGAAGTGCCCATGTCCCGTGCGCGCCGAAAACTCGCGCCAATTTCTTCCTTGGATGAATTGCTGGTTTTGCCGGTTCCGATTGCCGAACCGGTCAAACGTTCTGTCTGGATGGATTGCCTGAACGATCTGACGTTTTTGCTCCCGACGTTTGGAATTGTGTTCGGGCTTTTGTTGCTGGGGCAATCGCCATTTTTAGGCGCGGCTGCGGTAACGTTGTGCCCGATCATTTTGGCCGTGCGAATCTGGCTGGCGTTGAAATCGCGCCGCGAACGTCGTCAGGTTTCTGAACTTGTGAACTGGTATCAGCAGAACCGGATTGAAAATCTGCATCGCCAACGCCGGATCGCCGATGAATTGCCAGACGTCATGTATTGTCCGGTTCCGCCTGTGAAGTGATAAAGGGAAAGAGAGACGAAGGGAAAGAAGGACAGGGAAACTGCCATCGCTTGACTCATTCCCGATCCCTCAGTCTCTCAATCCCTCAATCCGACTTTCATTCCATTCGCTTCTTCTTGGCTTCTTCGATGCGCTCGCTCAATTCCGCGATGAAGTCCGTGCGCGGATTGTAACCGGCTTGCCGAAACGCGACTTCGCCTTTGCGGTCAAGAATGATCGTCGTTGGAATGGAACTGACTTTGAAAAAATCGTTCAGGTAATCGGCATACACCACCGGCAGGTTGAATTTGTGCTGTTTCAAAAACGGCGCCACCAGTTCGCGGTCTTCGTCGGTGGTGATGGCCAGAAAGACGACTTCTTTATCGTCTTTGTATTTAGCCATCGTTTTTTCAAACAACGGCATTTCGGTTAAGCACGGCCCACACCACGTCGCCCAGAAGTTCATGACAACGACCTTGCCGCTGAGCGTCGCCATATCGAGTTTGGAACCGTCCAGTTTGGTCAGCTTGAACGCGAGCGCGTTGGTTGCGCCATCGTTGATGTTCGGCTGTTCCAGTTTTGCCAGTCGTTCGTCGCGCTCTTGAATGTAAGCGTCGTAAGCTTTGAGCAGCCGGTCGCCC
>JAEUQP010000118.1 GCA_016789645.1 Acidobacteriota bacterium
CCTTCGCGGTCGGTCTGACGCAGAAAGCGCATGCGCACCAACGCGCCATCGCGCAGCAACACATCGCGAGAAAAATTATCTGAATGATGATTGAGTTCGACAGTCATAGCGTTTTCTTGTTTGGTTGAAGAACAAGATTAGGCTACGCGCGAAGCTGAGACAAATTGACGGGCGGACGAAGACGTCCGCGTTTCCGGCTCACACAAAAACTGCGAGATTGTTGAACGTGCCGCCGAGCACCTGGGCGGCTTCGGCGGCGGAGTTTCCCAGCCAGCCCTGAATCACCGTCGAATACACATCGCGGAAATCTATCTGGTGTTTCAAATTGCCTTGCTGCAAATCGGTCAGGTTCGGATCAGAGCCATACATTCCGCCTTTGACCTTGCCGCCGATGAAATAAAAATTGTTGGCTTGGCCGTGATCGGTTCCGATGCTGGCGTTGTCTGCGACGCGGCGACCAAACTCCGACCAGATCAAAATCAAGGTTTTGTCCGCCAGACCTTTGGCGGTCAAGTCATCGTAAAAGGCTTTCAACCCTTCGCCCAGAGCTTTGTGCAACGTTGGCAAATCTTTGTCTTGATTGGCGTGTGTGTCGTAACCGCCTTGCGTGATGTAAAAGACGCGCGTGCCGAGCTTGGGCGAAGATGAGCTGGCCATTTTGGCGATCAGCTTCAATCCACCGGCGAAATTCGTGGTCGGATACGTCACGCTGCTGCTGTACGCGGCAACGGATTGCGAAACCGCATCGGAACTGTTCAGCGCATCCAGCCAAACGTTTTCCGCAAAGTCCGCATACGGCGATGGAGACGCGTCCGGGTTGGTCCACCGCGCTATTGCCAGTCGGTTGTTGCGATCGCCGCCATATCGGCCATCGGTATTGAATGCATAACCGGACGGATTGCCCTGCGCGTCGGCGCCAATGCCGGAAATTTTCACGCTCGGAGCATATAGCGTGGTGTTGACTCCGCCGATGCCCACGGTGTCCAACGGATTGGTTTTGCTGCCGAACAACAATGAATGCCTGCCCAGCCAGCCGGTTTGTGCTGTGACCGAAGGTTGCGGATCGCCTATGCGGTAAATGTTGCGCGAACCATCGTGTGACAAATTCGGATTGGGATAATGCACGCCTTGAATGACGGCCAGCTTGCCCGCATCGGCAATTGGCTTGATCGCCGACAAATGAGGCGACAAACCCATCGTCGTCGAACCGTTCAACGCCAACACCTGATTACGCGGAATTGCCAATCGCGAACGAAAGCTGGCGTAAGTGTCGTACTGCGCCAGCGGGACGATGGTGTTCAGCGGATCGTTACCTCCGGCCAATTCAACGACAACCAGAATGCGGTCTTCGGCAACCAGTTCGTGCCGCAACGATTCGACAACGGTGACGCCATTGGCTTGGCGGGCAAACGCCGGAAGCACGATGCCAGCACCCATCGCAGTTGCGCCGGTTTTGATGAAATTTCTTCTCGTTTGATTGGTCATTGCTTCTCCCAGCGTAATCAAAATGTTTGCGCTTCTGGCCTGGCCAGCAACAAATGAATCAGGCCGCGAACTTTTTTGTCTTTGGTTGTGTCGTCCAGTCGGAACGTGCCGATGTTGCCGTTGTCGTCTTTTTTCATGTAATCAATCAGCAACTGTCGGAGCTCCGGATGCAGCGGAGCCTGCACCAGCAGGCTGAT
>JAEUQP010000147.1 GCA_016789645.1 Acidobacteriota bacterium
ATGATCTGGTTGCCAGTTCGCTGGCCGTCGAGCAAAACTCCGAAGGCGCGATCAAAGTCGTGCAGATTCCGAAAAGCATTGATAACGATTTGCCGCTGCCTGATCCGCTGGTGTCGCTGGGATACGAAAGCGCCCGGCAAATCGGCGTTTCGATTGTCGAAAGTTTGATGGAAGACGCGCGCACGACCGGTCGTTGGTATCTGGGCGTGACGATGGGGCGACCGACCGGACATTTGACGTTGGGCATTGGCATGGCCGCCAGTGCGACCTGCACGATCATTCCCGAAGAATTCCCCAACGCCGTCATCACGCTGGATGAAATCTGCGACATCGTCGAAGGTTCGATCATCAAGCGCCGCGCGATGGGCAAAAATCACGGCGTCGTCTTGTTGTCCGAAGCCTTGTCCGAGCGTTTCAGTCCCGACGAAGTGAAAGACTTGCAAGATGTGGATCGTGATGCTCAGGGTAATCTCCGTGTCGCGGAAATTGATCTGGGACGCAAGGTCAAAAACGTGGTCGAACGGCGATTGGAAAAACGCGGCATCAAACCGACTATTGTGGACAAAACCATTGGCTACGAATTGCGCTGCGCTTCGCCGATTCCACTCGACGAAGAGCATGCGCGCGATCTGGGCTACGCGGCGGTGAAGTATCTGCAAGCCGGAGGGACGTCGGCGCTGGTGACCATGCAGAACGGCGATTTTGCGCCGATGCCGCTCGGCCAGTTGCTGAATCCCCAAACCGGCAAAGGTGAACAGCGCTTCGTGGATGTGACGACGGAAAGTTACCAGGTCGCGCGCGATTACATGGTTCGTTTGAACGGGCGGGACTTTGCCGACAAAGCCTGGCTGGAAACATTAGCCAACGCGGCGGCGATGGACGTGCAAGCGTTCCGGGAACGCTTTGGCAAATTCGCGTAGTCGTTTGTCAAAACAGAACTTCACACTTTGGGCGGCAATTGGTTCTCGGTTGCCGCCCAAGGTTTTTTAGCCTCACACGCTGCATCAATTGACAGCTGCAAACGACTCGTAGAAGCTTGGCCGCGCATTTCGATACAAGCCGCGTTTTGAATGGCTTTTCACTCCAACATTTCGAGACACACAAAATGGCAGAAACAAAGAGTCAACTGATTCGAGGTCTAACTTTGACCGACACGACGGCGCTGGTGATTGGCACGGTGATTGGTTCGGGCGTGTTCCTGAAAGCCGCCGTCATGGCGCAGGAAGTCGGCACGCCGAAACTGGTGTTGCTGGCCTGGGTGGCGGCGGGCATTTTGTCGCTGGCCGGCGCGCTGACGTACGCCGAACTTGGCGCGATGTTGCCACACGCGGGCGGCGAATACGTGTACCTGAAACATTCGTACGGCGAAGCGTCGGCGTTTTTGTTCGGCTGGTCGCGCTTCATCGTGGCGGGCAGCGCCTCCATTGCCAGTCTGGGCGCGGGGTTTGCGATTTTTCTTTCGGCGCTTGTGCCGTTGAACGAGGTATGGGCGACCAGCACGTTCCGGTTTCTTGGGCAGACGATCAACTGGCAATTCGGATTGAAAGAAGTTGTCGCAGTATTGGCGATTCTGTTGTTATCGGCGATCAACTGCATGACCGTAGCCTTTGGCGGCAAGGTGCAGTCGCTGCTGACGGTACTGAAAGTCGCGGGGCTGGTGGTGCTGGTTGCTGGCGTGTTCTTTTTCGCTCCGTCGGCAAACTGGTCAAATCTGGCTACGCCATCGGGAACAGCGGAATGGACTGGGTTGTCGGTGTTTGGCGTGGCGATGTTGGCGGCGCTCTGGGGGTACGATGGGTGGAACAACATGCCTA
Organism: Acidobacteriota bacterium; assembly: GCA_016789645.1. GTDB lineage: Bacteria > Acidobacteriota > Blastocatellia > RBC074 > RBC074 > RBC074. Next base: position 1,815 of record JAEUQP010000147.1, read on the forward strand.
TGGCGGCGGGCGAAGTGAAAAATCCGGGGCGCAACATTCCCTTTGCGTT
>JAEUQP010000167.1 GCA_016789645.1 Acidobacteriota bacterium
AGAATGTTTTCGTAACTGGCGGCGGTCATTACACTGGCGCTGGCTGCGCCTTTCAAAAACGAACGGCGGTCGTTGTTTGATTGAGTCATGTTTCCTCCGATTGATGGGTAAAGCCGAACGCGCGTATTGAACTGCAAAGCCGTCCGGTTGGCAAAGAAGATGGCAAAGTTTTTCCGGCAAATCTTGACAAGGCAAAGGCGACGGCCTCAGGCTTGGCTCAAACGTAATTCAAATCAAAGCAAGTGTCAGTAGCCCGCGCGTGAGCAAGGGCTTTTCCCTGAAAGCTCATGCCCTTCCTGACGGTCGGGCTACTGACACATATCCAACAACTCGGAGGCCAGAGAAAAATGCAGCATCTTCGTTATCGTTCGACGATCGTTTTGGGATCGGCTGTTTGCCTGATTCTTTGTGGTTTGTTGCTGACAAGCCGGACGGTCACATCGGCTCAGCAAGCCGGACTGTTCACTGACATCCAAGCCGCTCGTGGGCAGGCGCTGTATGACAAAAAGTGCGCCGCCTGTCACGGCAATCAACTGGACAATGGAACGGCGGCGGCTTTGGTCGGCAGCAAGTTCATGGCCAAATGGACGGGCAAATCGGTGGACGACCTGTATTACATCACCAAAACGCAGATGCCTTATGGCGCAGGCGATTCGTTGAAAGTGCAGGAATACATTGATGTCGTCGCATTCGTGCTCAAAGCCAATGGTTACAAATCCGGCGCGGAGGAATTGAAGGCCGACGATTCGTTGAAGCAGGTGAAAATCCTGGCTCAGAGCGGATCGAAACAAACCGTCGCTGCTCAACCAGGCGAAACGAAAGCTGCCGCTCCCGCCGGAATCCCTGCCGCAAAATTTCCTACGCAGGCGGAGCTGAATGCCGCTGCGACGAATTCGACCGACTGGCTGGTGTCGAATCACGATTACGGCGGCCAGCGGTTTGTGGATTTGAAGCAGATCAACGGTCGCAACGCCGCCACGTTGCGGCCAGTCTGTATGTATCAGGCCAGCGACCTGAAGGCGTTTCATACCAACCCGCTGGTTTATCGCGGAGTGATGTATCTAACCACCAGCACGTCAACGATGGCGATTGACGCGACGACCTGCAAACAGAAATGGCGGCACAACTGGCGACCGCGTTCGATTGAAGTCTGGCCGCCGAATCGCGGCGTCGCCATCAAGGATGGTCGTGTCGTTCGCGGAACGACCGACGGGTATCTGTTCGCGCTGGATATGGAAACCGGCAAAGAGTTGTGGGTGAAAAAAGTCGTTGATTCATCCAAAAACGAAGGCTCGTTCAACATGGCTCCGGTGATTTTTGAAAACCTGGTGTTGATGGGGTTGGGCATCAGCGAACAAGGCGTGCCGGGTTGGATCAGTGCCTTCAAGCTGGAAGACGGGGAACAGGTTTGGCGATTCAACACGATTCCCAAACCGGGCGAACCGGGTTCGGAAACCTGGAGCGATGCGCGAATCATGGCGACCGGCGGCGGCGGAGTTTGGGCTCCCATGTCGCTGGATGCCGAAGCAGGGGTGTTGTACGCGCCGGTGGCCAATCCCGCGCCGGATTTTCACGACGACAGCCGCGAAGGCGCGAACCTGTACACAAACACCATGCTGGCGCTGGACGTTCGCACCGGAAAGTTGAAGTGGTATTACCAGGCGACGCCGCACGACACGCACGATTACGACACCACGCAAGTCAGCCCGCTGTTTGAATCCACCGTCGGCGGCAAAAAGCGCAAACTGGTTGCCGTCACAGGCAAAGACGGAATGCTGCACGTGTTAGACCGCGAAACCAAAGAGCATCTTTACGAAGTCCCGGTGACCAAGCGGTTGAACGTTGAAGTCCCCTTGAAATCCACCGAAGGAACTTACGTCTGTCCGGGCGTGCAGGGCGGCGTGCAATGGAACGGCCCGGCCTTCAATCCGCGAACGAACTTGCTGTACGTCAACGCAGTGGATTGGTGCGGCACATTCCGCGAAGCCAAAGAATCCCGCTTTGTGCCGGGACAGATTTATATGGGCGGCACTCACATTGCCGATCCGCTGGACAAGGCGCGCGGCTGGTTGACGGCAGTGGACGCCACGACCGGCAAAGTCGCGTGGAAATACGAATCCGGCAAACCGATGCTGGCGGCGGTGACGACTACGTCGGGCGACGTGGTGTTCACTGGCGAATTGAGCGGAGACTTTTTGACGCTGGATGCCAAAACCGGCAAGGTGCTTTACCGGTTCAACACCGGCGGAGCGATGAACGGCGGCGTGATTTCTTATGCCATCAACGGCAAGCAATACGTGGCGGCGGCTTCGGGCAGCGCGTCGGGATTCTGGCAAGTTCCCGCTGGCTCTTCGACGATCGTCATCTTTTCGCTGCCGTAAGTTGAAGTTTTATGGCAAGAGAGTTCGAGCAAGAGTTGCTGGAAAGGATCAAAGCGCTGGTGGCCGACGCAAAGTATCGCGTCAGGGTTCACGCTGTCCGTCACATGATCGAAGATGGCTTCACTGAAAGTGATGTGGTGGCGGCCTTGACCAGCAAGAGTAAAATGCTTGAGCTTTATGTTGACGAACATCGCTGCCTGCTTTTGGGTAGTTTCAAGATAAGCGAGAATGTGCAGTCGCCACTGCATTTGGTGTGCGATTATTCGCGCGATGATGTTGTAGACATTGTCACCGCTTACATCCCACAGAAACCCTGGTGGATCACTCCCTCGCAAAGAGGACGACCAAGATGAAAAACGGAACGAGCAAAACTTTTGACAAACTTATGCAGACGCCATGCTCCGAATGCGGTGGTAGCTTGAAACGCAAAGCCATTACGCAGGAATTCGAACGTGAAGGTGTGAAAGTGAAACTCTCCGGCTTCAAAGCCTGGGTCTGCCAGCGTTGCGGTGAAATCTATTTTGAACCCGGTGGAGCAGAGAAATTCGCACAAGCCGTCAACTGTCTTTTTGCGTTGGCGTCAGCCGAAAAACAACACAAGGGTAGAGTCGCTGCCTCGTTGCGATAATGAAGAGATGAGTGTTTATGTGGTGGCTGTACCCTTACGACGACAGTGCGCGGCTGGCGTGGGTTGGATCGGGCTTCGGCGGACAAATGCCGATCATCATCCCGGAATATGATTTGGTCATAGTTTTCACCGGCTGGAACACGTTTGGCGACACCAAGCGACTCTGCTACCGCGAAGCCATCGAACGCGTCCTTCGCGCCGTAACGAAGCCGCAAACTTCCACACCCAAATAATGCAGAGCCTTCTCTTTTTCCCAAAGATTGTTTAAGCAAAACCGGCCTGTGTCTGTTGAAAAAGACGCAGGCCGGTTGTTTTGAAGCACTTCGTTATAGGTCAATCAGAGAGTTCGTTTGTTATTGGCCAGGCTCAGGAAGTTGGCGGATTGGGTCTTGACCAGAGTCATGGAGTTGAACGACGGTTTGGCCTGGGACTGATGCAGCAGTTTTTCCACAGCAAAAATGGCAACTCCGATCAGGTACACGGCGAAAATCGCCAACACTGCAATGCCAAGGATGTTCAACGTCAGTTGCATGATTTCCATCAACGCGTTCATTTCGGCAATCATTTGTTGAAACGGCATACGACCTCCTGAGAAAAGTAAAGCGTGGTTTCGGGTTCGTGCGATTCTGGGCGAGCGCAAAAGGAAGAGCAGGAATTGAACCCTGCTCTTCCTTGGCGGGCTAAGGTCAGTTTGGACGAATCGTTATTGGCCGACAGTGGCGTTGATGGTGACGATTTCCGGCTTCAGTTCATTGTTCGCCAGATTGTCTGCGCCGCGAGCCGCTTTGCGTTCAGCGTTGCTCTTGGACACTTCCGAAACGTGTTGGCCATCGTTCACGCTGCCCAGAAAGTACTGGGCGCCGTAGCGGCGGAACGTCAACAGGGCTTTGCCAATCTGTTTGGCGTCTTCCTTGCGGACAAGGACGGTCGCGGCAGCCTTGGTGTCCTGATTGCGGATGATCAACGAACCAGGCGCGGCTCCATTGGTCACGTCGTATTTGCCAGCGGCAAGGGTTTTGCCATTGACGGCGAAATCAAACGGAATGTCAGCGGTCAACTTGGTTCCCAAACCCGCAAATCCGATGGCGGCCATGGCGATGAACAAACTCAAGGTGGCGACGATAGTGGTGATCTGCTTTTTCATGATTTCTCCTTTTCGTTTTTCTGAATCGGCAAAGGCAATTTTTGCCAGCCGTGGTTTCCTCTTTGCGAACAATCATCAGGCGTTTCCGATGAGTCCTCTTTTGCTTTTTCGTTCTGACGCAACTACCTATCTCAATCGCCGTGCCACTGAGCGAGAGGCTTTGGGGAGAAACAGGCAAAGGCTTGGCAGAGTTGCAGTTGGAGCGAAATTCCCACGGTCGGAACTTTGCGGCGATGCTGTCAGGCCGATGAAACTCTATCCGACCGGATAGAACCGAATGAACACGGCTATCTGACCAGAGAGTGATCGTTGAATTTAGAGGAATCCGTGTTAGCAAAACCGCTCGTAGAAGGTTGCGTGGTAGATTCCGCTACCGCGTAAATCCAACAACCGATCTGCCCAAGCTGTATCGCAGAATTCTCAACCGTCAGGAAAGGACGCTTTATGGAAAAAAGATTCGCAGGCAAGGTTGCGCTCGTCACGGGCGCAAGTTCCGGCATTGGCAAAGTCACCGCCATTGAATTCGCCCGCGCGGGCGCGAAAGTCGTTGTCGCGGCTCGGCGCGCTGAAGAAAGCCAGCAAGTCGTCAATCAAATCAAAAGCGAAGGCGGCGAAGCCCTCTTTGTGCAAACAGATGTCGCGCAGCAGGCTTCGATCATCGCGCTGATCGAGAAAACGGTGGCGACGTATGGACGACTGGATTGCGCGTTCAACAACGCTGGCATTGCCGGAGACGTGTTCACTCCCACCGCCGATCACACCGAAGAAAATTGGGACACCGTGATGAACACCAATCTGAAAGGCGTGTTTCTATGCATGAAGCACGAAATCGGCCAGATGCTGAAACAGGGCGGGGGAACGATCGTCAACAATTCGTCGGCGTACGGATTGCGGTCGAGCACCGTCGGACACGTGCCTTATGCGGTCAGCAAACACGGCATGATTGCTCTGACTCAAACCGCCGCGCACGAATACGCGACCAAAGGCATTCGCATCAACGCGGTTTGTCCCGGCTGGACGCATTCGGAAATCGTGGATGGCGCGCTGGAAGCTCATCCCGATCTGCACAACTTCATTACTGGCATCGTGCCAATGCAGCGCGTAGCCGATTCCATCGAAATCGCTCGCGTGGTGTTGTGGCTGTGTTCGGATGAAGCCAGCTACATCACCGGCCAGGCGCTGGCTGCGGATGGCGGCTGGACGGCGAAATGATGTGAAGAAGCAAAAGGCTTACACAATGGCTTTGACCAAAGGCTCAAGTTGCGGTTGAACGTCTTCGATTCGATACGCTGCCAAAACTCTTGCCTGCATTTCTGCAAGTTTCGATTGATCGTTGAACTGCGCTGTGACCAGCGCGTCTCCAGCCCTTACTTCGTCACCAAGTTTGGCGTGAATGTGCAGCGCCACAGCGTAATCAATTTTGTCTTCCAATCGGCGGCGTCCGCCTCCCCAATCCATGACGATGCGGCCAATTTCGTCGGTTTCGATGCCGGCGACAAACCCGCTGCGCGCGGCTTTGATCGTGTGTTGATGAGCGGCTTGCGGCAGCAATTTCGGATTGTCGCAGACGCGAGCGTCGCCGTCCTGAGCCGCGATGACTTCGCGCAGTTTTTCCATCGCTGCGCCGGAGTGAATGGCATCCAGCGAGCGTTGGCGCGCTTGAGCCAGGTCGGTTTCGACGCCGCCAACCAGCAACATGTGCGCCGCCAGTTCCAGGCAAAGTTCGCCGAAATCTTCGTTCAGCCGATGACCTTGCAGAATTTCGATGGATTCAAACGTTTCGACGGCATTGCCGACCCAGCGACCGAGCGGCTGGTTCATGTCCGTGATTAAGGCCGTCACGCACTTTCCCATTCGGCGGCCAATGCCGGCGAGAGCTTCGGCCAGCAAACGCGAATCGTCGAAACTTTTCATAAACGCGCCGTTGCCGGTTTTCACGTCCAGCACCAAACCGTCAATTCCTTCGGCCATTTTTTTCGACATGATCGAAGCGCAAATGAACGGGCGAAAGGGAACTGTCGCCGTCAGGTCGCGCAGCGCATAAAGCTTTTTGTCAGCCGGAGCGATTTCTTTGGTCTGGCCGATCAGCGCCACGCCGCAACGCGCCAGCACGTCTTTGAATTCCGCCAACGACAAATTGGTGCGAAAGCCCGGAATGGATTCCAGTTTATCCAGCGTGCCTCCGGTGTGCGCCAGCGCGCGCCCGGAAATCATCGGCACGGCGATTCCGCAAGCTGCTGCAATCGGCGCAATCACGATGGAGGTTTTGTCGCCTACGCCGCCGGTGGAATGTTTATCCACTTTCGGCAGCGGCACGTGATCGTGCGTCAGCACATCGCCGGAATAAAGCATCTCTTCAACCAGCGCGACGGTTTCGGCTTCGGACAAGCCGCGCAAAAATCCGGCCATCAACCACGCCGCCATCTGGTAATCGGGGATTTCGTCGCGCGTATAGCCACGAATCAAAAATGCAATTTCGTCTCGCGTCAGTTCGTGACCGTCGCGTTTCTTTTCAATCAAATCTTGTGGTCGCATAAAACTCAGGTTGTGGATTTCAGTCGTTCGATCAATTCCGGCACTTCCTTGATGTGAGTCAGTTCGATGAACTCTTTGCCGATCAGGTCGGCTTCAGGAACGATTTCGTGTGCCCAGGTGGTTTCGTAAGGAATGTAAACCGCGCGTCCGCCAATCGCCAAGACGGGCAGAATGTCTGACTTCAGCGAATTGCCGATCATCAGGAATCGTTGAGGATCGAATTGGTGGCGAGTGGCAAGGTTCAAATAGATTTCCGGCGTTTTGGCTTTGACGACTTCGATTTTGCGGAAATGATCGGCCAGCCCGGAGCGGATGATTTTGGCTTCTTGTTCGAATAGATCGCCTTTGGTGATGAGCATCAACTCGTGTTCGGCGGAAAGTTGCGCCAGCGTTTCCGCCACACCGTCCAGCAACACGATGGGCGATTTCATCATCTCGCGCGTGATTTCCAACATTTGGCCAATCTCGGTGCCGCTGATGCGGCCTTCGGTCAATTCGATGGCCGTTTCAATCATCGAAAGCGTGAAGCCTTTGAATCCGTATCCGTAATGTTCGATGTTGCGAATTTCGGTTTCGTAAATGCGCCGCTCGATCCATTCGGTGTCGTGATACTGCGCCAGAATTTCCACCACACGGCTTTGCGTGTCGCGGTAGATGTTTTCGTTGTGCCACAGCGTGTCGTCAGCGTCGAATGCAATTACGTCAAACATAAATTTCAATTTGTAGAGACGCAAAATTTTGCGTCTCTACTTTCTGCGAGAACGAAATCCGATCCAGCCAATCAACCCGATCGTCAGCAGTGAAATGATCGCGCCATTGCGTGCCTGCGGGGCGCGATAACTCATTTCCACCACATGCTTGCCCGCCGGAACAACGATGCCGCGCAACAGGAAGTTCGTTTGATGAATCGGTGTTTTTACGCCGTCCAGTGTCGCCGCCCAGCCGGGATAATGAATTTCGCTGACAACCAATACGGTTTGCCGGTCGGCGTTGGTTTCGATGGTCAAACGGTTCGGTTCGTAATGGCTGATGCGCGCATACGATTCCGGCGGCAATTCGCCGCCTTCCAGTTTGGGCAATTTCGAGGGTTCAATTTCCATCAGTGCCGTTCGCCAAGGATTGAATTCTTTGATGGCGTTTGTTCTGGGATCGGGAATGCCGCGAATGGTTCGCCAGATTTCCGTGCCGTCCATTGCTTCGGCTTCGGTCGCCAGCCAC
>JAEUQP010000176.1 GCA_016789645.1 Acidobacteriota bacterium
CCTTGCAAGCCGTGAACTTTTCTCAAACCGTCTTCTTCTCTTTCGACCAGCGACCATTTGCCGTCAAGCTTGCGAAAGCGCGCAGTCCACGAACGGTCGGACATCACCGGCGAAGCGATGACTTGCTGGTTATCAATGACAACCGTCGGTCGGCGGGAATTGTCGAGTGGGCATTCGCCCGGCTGCATTTCCAAGGTCAACGCTGTGACGTTCTGCGTTGTGATTTGAATTGGTGCGTTATTGCGGATTTCGGCTTCGACGCGCGCGCGTTCCCAATGCTGTTCCAGTCCGTTCACCGTCACCCAGGCCATGCGGTTGTAACGCAACGTCCACGTCGTGAATTTCACTCTGCGTGGAACCGGATTGAGTCCGTCAGCAACGATGGAATCAATGCGACGACTGATTTCTTTGATCGCGTCGGGATGGTACTTGTGCTCGGTTTTCGGGCCGATGACGTGAACGAGTTCGATGCCTTCGGTTTTCAATTCGCGCGCCATGACGTTGGCAGCTTGAATCTGGCGATCAAGCTCGCCGCTGTACGCCACCGTCGGGCAGTTGAACAAATTCGCCGCGTAATCCGTCGCGTTGTACCAATGCCAGAGTTTCTGTTCGTACCAGGGGACTTCGTCGAGTTTGGCTTTGACGTACTCCGCAGTTTCGGCAAAGCCCGCGCCCGGCGCAGCCGATGCCCACAGCCCCGCGTGATGCGTGGCGATGTGCCAGGTGGCGGCTCCGCCCATCGAAAAGCCACGCACGCTGATGCGATTTTCGTCAATGGGGTAATGCTCCTTGACGGCAGCCAGCGCTTCAAACAAATCCATTTCGCCTGCAAATTTGTTGGCATTGCAATAGCGGCCATACGGATGCAGCACGATCGTATTGGGCGGCGTGAACTGTCCAGCGTTTTTTTGCCGGTCGGCGATGAAGTTCAGTTCAGTCAGGTTTTCGCCGCGTCCATGAAACCAAACGTCAAGCCTGTACTGGTGCGGCAATTTGGCTTGATAAGTTTCGGGCACAACCAGCCCGTACGGCTGCACCGAACCATCAATGTCTGAAACGTAGCCACGCACGACCAAGCCCGTTTGCGTCGCCCACGGAGCTTTGCCTTCGCGCAACGCGGCGGCGCGTTCCATTCCCTGTTGCAGTTGTTTTTTAGCGGTGGCGATTTCTTCGGGTTTATAAAATTCGTTGTATTGCAACGCGTACCGCGCGGCGTTGTGAAAGATTTGCACGTCGGGCAACAACGCCAACTGCGCCGGTTTCTTTTTCAACGATTCGCGCAACAGTTCGATTTCTGTGCCCAGCGCAGCAATTCCGGCTTCCAGTTCGGCACGGTCAGCGGCAGAGACTTCTATACCGGGCGGAGGTATCTGCCGGACAGGATTTTGAGAGTTTTGTTGAGCTTTGCTGGCATTGCCAATCGAAATTATCGCGGCAAAGACAGCCAGCAGGCAGAGCGTGCGTATACGCATCGGGTTCTCCTAGTCAGCCAAATACGGTTGGATTTGAAAACGCCGAAAGTGTAGGCAAGCTCCGTAAAAAGCACAAAGGCGCGAGTGGAAACAACCGGACTCGCGCCTTTGTCAGAGTGTAGTTTGCGATTTAAGGGCTAATTCAGAGCAAGCAACATTGCGCTACTCACCTTTCGACAGAATGGATTTGAACCGAGCCAGCCGTCGCTGAATCTTGTTCATTCTGAAAAAATCGTCCATCCCGTTTCAAAGTTTTTTGCTCCGATTTAGAACGACAGTTTCAAAGCGAACTGAATTTGTCGCGCCGGAGACGTCGAACGAATCGTCCCGAATCCGCCAGAAGTGCGCAGCGAGCCATCTGCATTAAACACAATCCCGGAAGCGTTTGAATTCGGCGTTCCGAAATTGGTTTTGTTCAGCAGATTGAAAAACTCCGCCCGGAATTCCAACCGAGAGCTTTCGTTGATCACCGGCAGCGCAAAATGTTTCTGCAAGCCCAGATCGAATTGGTAAAACGACGGGCCGCGCCCGATGTTACGACCAGCCGTTCCGAAGGGTTGATCTTGCGTCGGCAACCGAACGGCTTCGGTATTGAACCAGCGGTCAATCGTACGTCCGTCAGAGAGAATCGGATTCCCCACCAGATTCGGACGCAATCGTACGCCGCCGATGAACGACGGCAAATTGGCCGTCACAGGCGATGGCGCATAAAAGAAATTGACCGCTTGCCCGCTGCTCATGGTGTTGATGCCGGTCAACGTCCAACCGCCCAACGCGGCATCCACCGCGTACGGCAAATCGCTCATCCAGGCGCGGCCTTTGCCGAAGGGCAATTCCCACACAAAGCTGGTCGTGTTGTTGAACGGTTGATCGTAAGCGCCAACGCCGCGATCCGCCGCGATGTTGTAAACATTTTGCGGAGTGCCGGTATTGCCGCCGGGTTCTTCCAACACCTGCGAAGCGTTATCAATCGCCTT
>JAEUQP010000179.1 GCA_016789645.1 Acidobacteriota bacterium
CGTTGCAAACGATCATCGCGCTCGGGTGTCGCAAGACTGAACTGAGTGTGCAACGGGAGTAGAGCACCAACAAACGAGAAAGGTTCGGATGAAAGCATACGTTCCCATTCTGATTGTCTTCATCTTCGTGTCGGGGTTTGCCGTTACGAACATCATCCTCACGCATCTGATTGGCAAGCGAAAAGACACGCGCGCCAAGTTGATGCCGTATGAATGCGGTATGGACCCGGTCGGTTCGGCTCACCAACGGTTTTCGGTGAAGTTTTATCTGGTGGCGATGCTCTTCATCCTGTTCGACATCGAAGCGATCTTCTTGGTTCCGTGGGCTGTGGTGTTCAAAAGCTTGATTACCAAGCTTTCTCGCCCATTTGTTTTCTTCGAGATGATGGTCTTCTTTGCGGTTCTGCTGGTGGGGTACATCTACGTCTGGAAAAAAGGGTTGTTTGAGTGGAATCGCACGTAAGCTCTTAAACCAGAGAGAAAATCCTAAGAGAGTTAAAAAGTTATGGGTCTTGAAACTAAAGTTGGCGAAATTCTGCCAGAAGTTATCACTACCAAGCTGGATGCGCTGGTGAATTGGGGACGCAAGTCTTCGATCTGGCCTGCGACCTTCGGACTGGCATGTTGCGCCATCGAAATGATGGCAATGACGGATCCGCGCAATGACGTTGCTCGGTTCGGTGCGGAGGTGTTCCGTGCCACGCCACGCCAAGCGGACGTGATGATTGTTGCCGGTCGAGTCTCGATCAAAATGGCTCCGGTGTTGCGACGCATTTACGATCAAATGCCCGAACCCAAATGGGTCATTTCGATGGGAGTTTGCGCTTCAGCAGGCGGCGTGTTCAACAATTACGCAATCGTGCAAGGCGTGGACAAAGTCGTGCCGGTGGACATTTTTGTTCCCGGTTGCCCGCCGCGCCCTGAAGGATTGATCTGGGCGATCATGAAATTGCAGGAAAAGATTGAACGCGACAAGGTCTTTAAGGAAGAGAAAGTCGCTGCTTAAAACGGTGATTGGTAATTGGTGGTTGGCTGTATCGGCCACCTGCCAACAACCAGCCACCAACAACCGACCACCAAAACAATGTCCGAATCTATCGAACAAACACAAACGCATTCCTCGCGCTATGTGGACGCGTCTCTCGTCCGCACAAAGTTTGCTGACACAATCGAAGAAATCATCGAAGCCATTGGCGAGATCACGTTGGTCGTCAAACGCGAAGGGCTGGTTGAGTTGATGACCTTTTTGCGGGACGAGCCGAGCCTGAAGTTCAACTACCTGAGCGACATTGGCGGGGTTGATCTGGGCGAGTTCGCCGAACCGCGGTTTGCTGTGGCCTATCAACTGTATTCGCTGGAGCACAACCACCGGCTTCGCGTGAAGGTGTTTTTGTCGGAAGACGACGCCAATTTGCCGACCATGTGGAACGTCTGGAAAGCATCGAATTGGCTGGAACGCGAGATTTACGACATGTTCGGGGTGAACTTTGAAGGCCATCCCGATCAGCGGCGCATCCTGATGCCGGCGGATTACGAAGGGCATCCGCTTCGAAAAGATTTCCCGATGAAAGGCTACTGACGAATGATGAATTCGGAATGAGGGACGATGAAAGAGACTTCTGTCTGAATTCCGCAATCTTTAATCCGCAATCGAAAAGTTATGCAAGCCAGAGAATTAGTTGTACCCGCTACCTCGACGATTTCGCCGCTTTCCATGCTGCGCAAGTCAGACCCTTTGACTGACACGCGAATGACGGTTTCGATGGGGCCACAGCACCCTTCGACGCACGGCGTGTTGCGTTTGGAACTGGTGCTGGACGGCGAAACCGTGGTCAAAGCCATTCCTGACATCGGTTACCTGCACACCGGCATGGAAAAGACGATGGAAAAGGAAAAATGGCAGCAAGTCGTGACCATCACCTGTCGTATGGATTACCTCAATTCGATGGGCAACGACTTGGGCTATTGTCTGGCCGTCGAAAAGTTGATGGGCGTCGAAGTGCCGGAACGCGCCAAAGTCGTTCGCGTTTTGTTGACCGAGTTGAATCGTATCGCTTCGCATTTGGTTTGGTTCGGAACGCACGCGATGGACATCGGCGCCATGACGGCCTTCTTTTATGCCTTCACCCACCGCGAAAAGATTCTGGACTTGTTTGAATGTGCGACCGGCGCGCGGTTTCACCAAAGCTACTTCGTGATTGGCGGAGCGCGCTGGGACGTGCCGGATAATTTCATTCCGCTGTGTCAGGAATTCCTGGATGGATTTCCGTCGTTGCTGGCCGAAGCCAAAAAGCTGGTCACCGGCAACAAAATTTTCCAAACGCGCACGAAAGGCGTCGGATACATCAGCAAAGAAGACGCGCTCGATTGGGCGTTGTCCGGTCCGACGATTCGTGGCAGTGGCGTCAACTGGGACATTCGCAAAACTGAACCTTATTCGGGATATGAAACTTATGATTTCGATGTTCCGGTGTATGACGGCGGCGATGTCTGGTCGCGCTATCTGGTTCGGATGGATGAGTTCCACGAAAGCTGGAAGATTTGCTGCCAAGCGCTGGAACGGTTGCGAACGATTGGCGGTTCGGTCAAGTCGGATCATCCGAAATTGAAGCTGCCGGAACGCGATCTGATGAAACAGCATATTGATGTGATGATTCATCACTTCCTGTTGGCGTCGGAAGGATTCACGGTGCCGGTTGGCGAAGTGTATCAATCCATCGAATCGGCGCGCGGCGAAATCGCCTATTACATCGTCAGCGATGGAAGCGAGCGTCCCTATCGCGTCCGCGTTCGCACGCCTTCCTATGTCAATTTAGCGGCGCTGCCCGCAATGGTCGAAGGCTCGCTGATCGCCGATGTCGTTGCCGTCATCGGCAGCATTGATATTGTTCTCGGAGACGTAGACAGATAGTTCGCAGTTCACAGTTGGCAGTTCGCAGTAACTTGCGATGCCTGCTGTGAACCGTGAACAGCGAACTGTGAACTGAACATGTTTACTCAAGCAAACGAAACGAAACTCGACGAAATCATCACCCATTACCCGGTCAAACGGTCGGCGGTGCTTCCGGCGTTGTATATCGCCCAGGAAGAACACGGCTATGTCACCGATGACGATGTGAAGTACATCGCTCAGCGGTTGGATATGCGCGTCAACGAAGTGGAAGAAGTCGTGACCTTTTACACGATGTATTCGCGCAAGCCGGTTGGCAAATACAAGTTGCAGGTCTGCCGCACGCTTTCCTGTGCGCTGTTAGGCGCGGAAAAGATCGCCGAACATATCGAACACAAGTTGCACATCGGCATGGGCGAGACGACTGCGGATGGTAAGTTCACCTTGATGGAAGTCGAATGTCTGGGATTCTGTGATTTGGCTCCGTGTTTGCAGGTGAATTTTGACTATCACGAAAAAGTGACCACCGACAGCGTGGATCAACTGATTGACGGATTGAAGTAACCCCAACCGCGAACTGTTATGACAAAAGTTCTGACCAACCGATTTCATCTCAAAGGCCAGGCTTGTGACATTGATGTGTACAAGCAAACTGGCGGTTATCAGGCGTTGCCGAAAGCGCTCAAAGAGTTTCAACCGGATCAGATTATTGAGGAAGTCAAAAAATCCGCTTTGCGCGGACGCGGCGGCGCGGGATTTCCGACCGGCATGAAATGGAGCTTCGTCCCAAAGGAATCCAAACGCCCGAAATATGTCGTGTGCAATGCCGATGAATCTGAACCCGGCACAGGCAAAGACCGCGACTTGATGCGCTATGACCCGCATCAGTTGATCGAAGGCATGATTATCGCGGGCTTCGCACTCGGCTCGAACACGTCCTACATCTACATTCGCGGCGAATACTGGTTCATCAAAGAGATTCTGGAAAAAGCCATTGCCCAAGCTTACGCGCAGGGCTATCTGGGCAAGAACATTCTCGGTTCAGGATTCGATCACGAGATGTACGTTCATCCCGGAGCGGGCGCGTACATCTGCGGTGAAGAAACCGCGCTGCTGGAATCGTTGGAAGGCAAACGTGGACATCCGCGCCTGAAACCGCCGTTTCCGGCGGTGGTGGGGTTGTACGGCGGCCCAACGGTTGTCAACAACGTCGAAACGCTGGCCGTCGTCCCGCACATCATTATGAACGGCGGCGAATGGTACAAGTCGCTGGGAACAGAAAAGAGCGGCGGCACGAAACTCTTCACCGTCAGCGGGCACGTCAACAATCCTGGCAACTTTGAAGTGCCAATGGGTTATCCGCTGATGTCGCTGATTAACAATGAATGCGGCGGCATCTCCGGCGGGCGAAAGCTGAAAGCCGTGATTCCTGGCGGTTCGTCCGTGCCGATTTTGACTGCGGAAGAGTGCCAAAACATCACGATGGATTATGAATCTGTCGCGGCGGCGGGTTCGATGCTCGGTTCGGGCGGCGTCATCGTGATGGACGAAACGGCGGACATTTTCGAATCCACCATGAACCTGACGCACTTTTACAAACACGAATCGTGCGGATGGTGTACGCCTTGCCGCGAAGGCACACGCTGGCTTTACAAAGTCTTCGAGCGAATGAAACGTTACGAAGGCCGACCGGGCGACGTGGAATTGCTTTACGACCTGGCCGACAAAATTCTGGGCAAGAGTTTTTGCGCGCTGGGCGATGCGGCGGCGATGCCTGTGCAATCAGCGATCAAAAAATTCCGCGAAGATTTCGACCGGCGGATTAAACACAATCTGATTCAGATTGCGAAAGCAGCGGATTAACAAACCGGTTTACAACCCTGAGTGAACGGTTCTGAAGTAGCAGTGACGAAAGTGAAGTAGCGGCGCGCGATAGTTGCCCGCCGAGATACGAAGCTTCAACAGCCAAAGGCGAGCAGGACGGTAACGCGCGCCAAATCGTCGTCAACGTTTTCGGCCATTACAGGAATGAAAGTTCACTGCCCAAGGTGTGACAGGCGAATTGCCGAATTTGTCCGTGTGGAAAAAGTCGGCGTTCAAATGGCTGTGTGCAGAAATTGCAACATCCAGGCTCATGCCAGTTATGAGCACAAGGACGGTAACGATTACTGGGACGTTCATTTTGAACATACCAACCGAAGAGGCGATGGTTCGCTGGGATTCGCAGGGTTTTTGATTTTGACAATAGTGGCTTTCATCGCGCTGTTTTATTTCTTTGCGCGGTAAGATGGATGATCGTGGCGATTTTTTGGGAGTTTGCGACAACTTTACAACCTGATTTATGGAAACAGTAAAACTCACAATCAACGGACAGGAAATGACCGCGCCGAAAGGCGAGTTGTTGATTGAAGCGTGCGAAATGAACGGCGTTTATTTGCCGCGCTTCTGTCATCATCGCGGATTGACGCCGCAGGCTTCGTGCCGCATGTGCGTCGTGCGCGTGGACAATCCGAAAATTCCCAAGCTGCAAACGGCTTGCACCATGCCCGTTACCGACGGAATGGTCGTGACGACGGAATCGCCGGAAGTCGAAGAAACGCGCGCGGCGATGATCGAATTTTTGCTGTCGAACCATCCGGTGGATTGTCCGGTCTGTGACCGCGCGGGTGAGTGCGAATTGCAGGATCAAACGTACGGATTCGGCGAAGACCGCGTTCGTTCGCAATTCGACGACAAGGAAAACTATCTGGAACGCCAGATTTCGCCGTTCATTTACAACGATCCGCAACGTTGCGTCACCTGCAAACGCTGCACGCGTGTGTGCGAAGAGTGGATGGACGAAAACGCCATCACCACCATCAATCGCGGCTCGGCAACGTTGATTGGCAGCTTCGGCGGCTGGGTGGAATGTTCGGATTGCGGCAATTGCGTGGATGTCTGCCCGACGGGAACCTTGCTGCACGTGCCATACAAATACGTCGCGCGTCCGTGGGATTTGAAACAGACACCGACCGTTTGCAATTTCTGCTCGGACGGCTGTTCGATTCTGGCAGGAACGCGCAGCGAAAAACTGATTCGTGCCGTCGCGCGCGATGGGCGTGGACGCACTGCCGGAGGCATCAATCACGATTTCCTCTGCGCGCTGGGACGTTACACTGTGGATTTCGTTCACAGCAAAGAACGCGTGGATCGTCCGATGATTCGCCGTGGAGAGCATCTGGTTCCGACGACCTGGGACGATGCGCTCAGCTTCGTTGCCAAAAAACTCAGCGATATCAAAGCGGAAAAAGGTGGGCAGAGCATTGGGGTTATCAGCGCCGCGCGCTTGCTGAACGAAGATCAATTCGTGCTGCGGAAATTCGCCGACGAAGTGCTGCAAACGCCGCACGCGGAGCATTATCACGATGATGACGAAGTGGATTTGACTTCGTTTTATCGCTACGGTTCGCCGACGATTGCCACGCAGGAACACATTCAAAACGCCGATGCAATTCTGCTGATTGGTTCTGACCCGAACGAAGAAAATCCGCTGACGGCTTTTTCGATTCGATGGGCTGTGCGCCAGAAAGCCGCTCGGTTGCTGGTCGTGAATTCCGTGGCGTCACGGTTGGAACGGCAGGCGAACATTGCCGTTCGCGTCCGCGAAGGCAGCGAAGCCGCCATCATTCAGGCGTTGCTGGATGAAGCGAAACTTGCCGATGCCGCCGATGCGATGGGCGCAAATGCCGACGACATCCGGGCGATTCGCAAGGTCGTTCACGAAAGCGGCAAGGTCGTCGTCATTTTTGGCGATGAACTGAGTGGCGCGGCGGTCGAAGCTTTGCCGCTGCTGGAAGAAGTCCTTGCTTCGCCAAGCGCGGAAGCTGCCGAAGCGGCCAAAAAGGCTTACATTGATTCGCTGCAACGGCAGGTCAGATCGTCCAATTCGACGCAGAAACCTTCGATCAACGAAAATCCATACACCTACATCGTTGAACATCCGACGTTGGAAGTCGGCGCTTCGCCCGCTCGCACCGAAACCAAGTTTTCCTTTGTGCCGCTGGCGCGGTACTCGAACACGCTGGGTTCGGGAATGATGGGAATGGCTTCGGGTTACAAAGGCGGAATGTCCGCGCAGGCGATGCTCAATGCGGCAGGCGGCGGCATCAAAGCCTTGTTGATTGCCGGCGAAGACGTGGTTTTCAAAGCGAACGGCGACGCCAGCCTGGTCAAATCCCAACTCGACAAACTCGATTTTCTGGTGGTGCAGGAAATGTTCCTGACCGAAACGGCGCAGCTTGCCGACGTCGTGTTGCCGGTCACCAGCTTTGCCGAATCGCAGGGCACACAGGTCAACAATGGATCGCAAATCCAGTTTGTGCGCCGGACGATTCCGCCGGTTGGACAGGCGCGTCCTGACTGGATGGTGGTCAATCAACTGGCCAAGTTGATGGGCGTGGATTTCGGGTATCAGGGACAGCTCAAGAACGTGTTCAAGGACATTACCGAAACCCTGCCGGAATTTGCCGGGTTGTCACACAACCAACTGGCCAACGAAGGCGCGACACCGATCAAATTTGCTGCGTCGGATTTGAGCAAAATCAACCGCGCTGAGCTGGCCGAGCGGTTGGCCGGACAGGTCGCGAAGATCAATCGTGCAGTGGCGGTGGATCATGCGCCGCTGACCGCGAAAGCCGGTTCGCGCCTGCATCAGCGCTATGTGCAGATCACGCGTCGTTCCGAAATGCTGACGCCTTCGCTGCCGCAAGTGGCTGAAGGCGAACCAGCCAAAGTTTTAATGTTCCCGGCGTAAGCGATTCGTCGCCGAACAAAGTTTGCCCTGAGTGGGCGGAACTACCTACGAAACCAAATGTCATCGCTGATTAACTCAATTGATTTTCCTTACGTCCTTGGGGCGCTGATCAAGGTCGCGATCTTCTGGATCACGATCATGATTATTTGCGCTTATGCGGTGTATGCCGAACGCCGAGTGCTGGCCGTCATTCAAAACCGTCTGGGGCCAAACCGTGTCGGCTGGCAAGGGCTGCTGCAACCATTTGCTGACCTGATCAAATTCATCTTCAAGGAAGACATCATTCCGATGTCGGTCAATCGCGCGCTGTATGTGATGGCTCCGGTCATTTCGCTGGTTCCGGCGATGATGGTGTTGATCGTCTATCCGTTCGGTCCGGACGACCTGCCATTGCCCGGTGGAGAGTTTTTGACCCAGGTAGTCAACGATCTTTCAACCAAGCTCGGATTGGGATGGAATGTGGATTTGCGGACGGTTGATTTACACGTCACGCATTTCAATGTCGGTATTTTGTACGTTTTTGCGATGACTGGCTTAGGCGTGTACGGAATCGTCGTTGCCGGTTGGGCGTCGAATTCCAAGTACAGCTTGCTGGGCGGATTACGTTCGTCGGCGCAAATGGTCAGCTATGAACTCGGACTTTCGTTGTCAGTGGTGGCCGTGCTGTTGATGGCAGGCACGCTGGATTTGACGGAAATCGTCCGGCAGCAATCCGGCTGGGGCGGAATGCGCTGGAACATCTTCGGCGGAACCTCTGCCGGAGAAGGCTTGAAGAGTCTGGCGATGGCTGTTCCGGCGATTTTCGCGTTCTTCATCTATCTGATCAGCGCAATTGCTGAAACCAACCGCGTGCCGTTCGATTTGCCCGAAGCTGAAACCGAACTCGTCGCCGGATTCCACACTGAATACAGCGCCTTGAAATTCGCACTGTTCTTCATCGCCGAATACGTCAATATGACGACGGTGTCCGTGCTGGCGACTTCACTGTTTCTGGGAGGCTGGAACGGGCCGTTCATCAATGTCTTCCCCTGGTTGGGGCCAATTTACTTTCTGGCCAAAGTCTTTTTCTTCCTGTTCCTGTACATCTGGTTGCGCGGAACGCTGCCGCGTTTGCGTTATGACCAGTTGATGAATTTCGGCTGGAAGTTTTTGTTGCCTGCGGCGCTGTTCAACATCGCGCTGGCCGCGACAATCGCAGTGCTGGTTTATTAAGCCCACTTTCACCGTCGGGCTACTGACTCAAATGGAACAATTCGCTCAAATCCAAGTTTCGCATCTTTTCTTCCTGGCGTTTGCCTCGTTGGCTGTTGTCGCTGCGTTCAATGTCATTTTGCAGCGCAATCCGATTTACAGCGCCATCGGGCTGATTGTCGTGATGTGTTCTTTGGCCGGACTCTTTCTGACTCTGGCGGCGGAATTCATCGCCGCAATTCAAATTATCGTATATGCCGGAGCGATCATGGTTTTGTTTGTCTTCGTGATTATGTTGCTCAACGTGCGCGAAGAAGACGCCAAGGCCGATCGCCAAAAATACCTGAAGTTTCTGGCGGTGCCGCTGTTTCTGGCATTGATCGCCGAAGTGATGGCCGTGCTGAAAACCATTGGCAATCCGGCGGCTTCGGAAACGGTTCCCGGTGCAGTCGAAACCGTCGCCGAAGGAATGTTCACGACATATTTGCTCCCGTTCGAAGCCACGTCGGTGCTGATCCTGATGGCGATTGTCGGTTCGATGTTGCTGGCGCGCCGCGAGAGCAAGGAAGAAACTGATGAAATCGAAGAGGCGTTGACAGTCGCCAACCAGCCGACGCCCATTGTTGAAGAGAGTTCCGAAGAGGAGGTTCACGCCTAACATGGTTCCGCTTTCCTGGTATCTGGCGCTGAGCGCCGTGTTGTTCACCATCGGCGTCGCAGGCGTGCTGATTCAACGCAATGCCATTGTGCTGTTTATGTGCATTGAGTTGATGCTGAATTCCGTCAACCTGACGCTGGTCGCGTTCTCGCGTTTTTTGGGCGATGTGACCGGACAATTGTTCGTCTTCATCGTGATGGTCGTCGCCGCCGCCGAAGCTGCTGTCGGGTTGGCCATCATCATTGCGCTGTTCCGCACACGAGAAACGCTCAATGTGGACGAAGCAGATTTACTGAAACTGTAGGTTAATTGATAGCTGATCATTGAAAGTTGATCGTTTTGCCGCCCAAGCAATTACCAACTTTCACTGTCAACTATCCATTGTCAATTATCAATTATGCTGAAGTGGATCACCCTTGCGCCGTTGATTGGCGCGATCATCAACGGATTGTTCGGTAAACGGCTCGGCGAAAAAGTCGTCGGTGCGATTGCCTGTGCCTCGGTTGCCGTGTC
>JAEUQP010000214.1 GCA_016789645.1 Acidobacteriota bacterium
GCGGCGAAGCCCGTAACTGCGCTGCAAAATTTCTTCGGTTTTGCGTTTGATTTCGCGTTGCGCCTTGGCCAACCAGCGGCTGATCGTCGCTTCGTGGACGTTCATCAGCAAGCCGATTTCGCGCAATGTGAGGTCTTCAAAATAGTAATAATTGAGCATCAGCCGGTCGCGCGGATTCATTTCGGCAAACGCCTGGGTGATGGCTTCTTCAGTCGCGCGCCGCAACCGTGTGTCTTCCAGGTCGTCCGGCGCGGCCAGATGAACCTGCAACGAACCGTTGCCATTCAGCGCAGCGTTGTTGGCCAATCGTTCAAATTCGGTCGCTTCTTCAACCTGCTCAAATCGAGCTGTCTGCCGTTTGCGATCAATGAAACATTGATACACCACAGCGCGCAACCAACCGCCCAAACTGCCTCGACCGGAATAATGCGCCAGCTTGCTCAAGCGTTTGTCGCCATCCGTGCGGACACCGAATAGTTCGCCATACACGAACTGCACCAAATCTTCGGCTTCGGCTTCGTCTTTGGTCAAAGCCCGTGCGGCGCCCTGCATCGAATGGCGAAACTCGGCTTCAAATTTCTCCCAAGCAGCTCCGTTGCCGTTTTCGCACGCGATGGCCAGACACAATTCATCGGCTCTGATCCCAGCCAGAAACTCTTTTGCGCCGCCGCTGTCTTCGCCGGATCGAACGGCAATCGAAGCGACCCGCTCGGCAAATTGCCGCTCAGTGACGCCATACCGTTCCACGACGCCCTTGAAAAGCGCCGCAATTGGCTTGGAGTGACGCGCTATGAAATCGTCAGTCTTCATCTCAGCAAATATAAAGTTCGTAACGTTGAGGCTTTGGGGTAAAAAGCCGGGTGCATTCTAATTCCAACCCGGTCAGATTCAAACAAATCTTTTCAGTTGCTTCCTGAACGCAAAAGCGCTCCAAAAACTGCAGCGTTTTTTTGGAGCGCTCTCATTTTCAGGCTCGGCTGGCAAGCAATTTCACCAAACTTACTCTGATTTTCTCAATTCCAGTTTGGCAATGGATTCGCGGTGAACCTCGTCCGGCCCGTCGGCCAGTCGCAAGGTGCGCTGATGCGCCCAGGAATTGGCCAGAAAGAAATCCTGACACACGCCAGCGCCGCCGTGAGCCTGCAACGCGCGATCAATTACCCGCAATGCCATGTTCGGTGCGACGACTTTGATCATCGCGATTTCAGCGCGAGCGGCTTTGTTGCCGACCGTGTCCATCATATAAGCCGCTTTCAACGTCAGCAGCCGCGCTTGTTCGATCTCAATTCGTGAATTGGCAATGTCAGCGCGAATGGTTCCCTGTTCGGCGATGGTTTTGCCGAACGCCACGCGCTGTTTGACGCGCTGGCACATCGCTTCCAGCGCGCGCTCGGCCATTCCGATGGAACGCATGCAATGATGAATACGTCCCGGCCCCAAACGACCTTGCGCAATTTCAAAACCACGCCCTTCACCCAGCAGGATATTCGACGCAGGGACGCGGACGTTTTCAAACAGCACTTCAGCATGTCCGTGCGGCGCATCGTCATAGCCAAAAACGCTGAGCATGCGCTGCACCTTGACGCCGGGCGCGTCCATCGGAACCAGAATCATGGATTGCTGTTTGTGCGTCGGTGCGCTGGGATCGGTTTTGCCCATGAAGATGGCAATCTTGCATCGCGGATCGCCCGCTCCCGAAGTCCACCATTTGCGACCGTTGATGACGTATTCGTCGCCTTCGCGTTTGATGCTGGATTGAATGTTGGTCGCATCCGACGAAGCAACTTCGGGTTCGGTCATCGCAAAACACGAACGAATTTCGCCGTCCAGCAAAGGGCGCAACCACTGTTTTTGCTGTTCCTCGGTTCCGTAACGCGAGATGACTTCCATGTTGCCAGTATC
>JAEUQP010000216.1 GCA_016789645.1 Acidobacteriota bacterium
GCGCGGAATGGGCGTAACGATGGCGTTGCCGTTGCTGGATGCAATGACTCCGGCGTTGGCGGCGAATGCCAAACCTGTCGTTCGGTTGGGATTCGTCTACGTTCCCAACGGAATCATCATGGAACACTGGCGACCGACCGGTGAAGGCGCTGGTTTCCAGTTCGGCTCGACGATGAAGCCGCTGGAAGTGTTTCGCGATCAGTTGCAGGTGTTCAGCGGCTTGGCGCAGGTGCAAGGCCGTGCACTTGGTGATGGCGCTGGCGATCACGCGCGCGCCGGAGCGACCTGGTTGACGGGCGTGCATCCGAAAAAATCCGAAATCAGCATTCGCTGCGGCATTTCCGCCGATCAAATCGCTGCCAGAGAATTGAGCAAATACACGCAAATCGGTTCGCTGGAACTCGGCATCGAGTCAAATCAACTGGCGGGCGGATGCGACAGCGGCTATAGCTGTGCGTATACCAACACCATGTCCTGGCGCGGCGACACCACTCCGCTACCGGTCGAAAACAATCCGCGCGCGATTTTCGAACGGCTGTTTGGTGACGGCGAAAGCACCGACGCCAAAGCACGGTTGGCGATGTTGAACAAACAGCGCAGCATTCTGGATTACGTTAACGGCAATCTGAAACGATTGAACGGAACGCTGGGCAAGTCCGATCAAACCAAGCTCAACGAATACACCGACGCCGTGCGCGACATCGAACGCCGTATCCAGAAAGCCGAACAACAAAACGCGGCGATGAAATTGCCGGTGATGGAACGACCGACCGCCGTTCCCGAAGAGTTTGAAGATCACGTGCGGATGGTCATGGATTTGCACGTGCTGGCGTATCAAACCGATATGACGCGCGTGGTCAGTTTGATGATGGCGCGTGAAGGCAGCAATCGCCCATACCGCAACATTGGCATCGCGGATGGTCATCACAACCTGACGCATCACCAGAACGATGCCGACAAAATTGCCAAAGTGACGAAAATCAACGAAGTTCACGTCAAGATGTTTGCCTATTTGCTGGAACGGTTGAAAGCCACGCCGGACGGAGACGGCAATTTGCTGGAAAATTCGTTGGTGCTGTATGGCAGCAGCATCAGCGACGGCAATCTGCATACGCACCACGATCTGCCCATCGTATTGGCAGGCGGCGGAGCCGGACAGGCCAAAGGCAATCGCCACGTCGTTTATCCCAAAGACACCCCGCTCAACAACCTGTTGCTGAGCATGCTGGAAAAAGCCGGTGTGCCGGTGGAACAGTTTGGCGACAGCACGGGCAAAATCGAGTTGGGCAAATCCGTCCAGCTTTCCAAAATGTAGCTGTAGAGCAGGTTTTCCAATCTGCTCATGTTTATTGCAAGCGCCTGTTCCGAAGAAAAGGCATTCCCAACAATTTCTGCGCAGGTTGGAAAACCCGCGCTACATTTTCACGGAGACTTCAATGAATCGTTTTCTGACCATCATCGTGTTGGCAATGGCATTGGCTGTGACGGCATTGGCCCAGACCGGTGGACAAGCTGCTGCTCCGCAAGCCGCACCCGCCAATCCGCTCAGCGCCGAAGCCAAACAGATGTACAACGGCGTCAAAAACAATCTGCTCAAGATGGCTGAGAAAATGCCGGAGGAGCATTACGCGTTCAAGGCGTCGCCGGAAATTCGCACCTTCGGGCAGTTGATCGGTCACGTGGCGGATTCTCAAGCGCGC
>JAEUQP010000272.1 GCA_016789645.1 Acidobacteriota bacterium
AATGTATTTGCCTTCTCTGCCCTTCAGCTTCAGCGACGAAGGAATGCGCGCCGCCAATTCCATCAACCGGTGATCGAGCAACGGGCAGCGCACTTCCAGCGAAACGGCCATGCTGGCGCGATCCACTTTCGTCAAAATGTCGTCAGGCAAATACAGCTTGATGTCGGCATACTGCGCGCGAACAATCGGGTCGTCGGTCAGCGGTTTGTTGTAATGCTCTGCGAAAACCTGAAACGGATCATAATCGCCAAGCTGCGTGCGAACATCGCCGCCGAGCAACGCGTCGCGCACGCTCGCCGCCGCACCGTAAACCGAGCTGAAATACGCCCGCGCCGGATCAAGCGACAAATTCCGCAGCGTGGCTTTTGCCCTGAGCGGTTGCGGCAACCAGTCGGCTTTCGGATACATCGCCGCCAATGCGGCAAACAACGACGGCACAGGCGCAATCGCCCGCACACGATTTTCCAGCGCATCGAACGCATAGCGGCGATACCCGACAAAATTTTCGTCGCCGCCATCGCCGGACAACGCAACCGTCACGAATTCGCGCGCCACCTGGGAAACGTAAAACGTCGGAATCGCCGAAGCGTCGGCAAACGGTTCATCAAAATGCCAGGCCAGTTTTTCGATCACATGGACGGCTTCGGGCGCGACAATCCGTTCGTGATGTTCGGCGTTCAGACTTTCAGCAAAGCTTCGCGCGTCACCGGCTTCGCTGAATTTTTCTTCGTTAAAACCAACCGTAGCCGTGACGACTGGCCTCGCATTGATCCGGCTCATCATTGCCACAACTGCCGACGAATCCACTCCCGACGACAAAAATGCTCCGAGCGGAACTTCGCTGATCAACCGGCTTTCGACCGATGATCGAAATTCTGCAACCAAAGCTTCGCTCCATTCGGCTTCGGTGCGCTGTTCCGGCTGGCTGAAATTTAGGTCCCAGTATTGCCGCTCAGTCGCGCCGTTCGGAGTGACAATCAGGCAATGCCCAGCGCGGAGCTTACGAGCGTGGCGATAGATCGTTTTTGGCGCGGGGATGAATTGGTAAGAGAAGTAATCAGCCACCGCCTGCGGATCAACTTCACGCGGCATTGCAGGATGCTCCAGCAGAGCTTTCAACTCCGAACCAAAGAGCAGCGCGCCATTGACATCCGCAAAATAGAGCGGCTTTTTGCCTACGCGGTCGCGCGCCAAGAGCAGCTTTTGCTGGCGCGAATCCCACAACGCGAAAGCGAACATTCCACGCAAATGTTCAACGCAGGCTTCGCCAAATTCTTCGTACAGGTGAACAATGGTTTCGGTGTCTGACTGAGTTCGCAACCGATGGCCGCGCGCTTCGACCAGTTTGGCGAGTTCGCGGTAGTTATAAATTTCGC
This sequence comes from Acidobacteriota bacterium, assembly GCA_016789645.1. Taxonomy (GTDB): domain Bacteria; phylum Acidobacteriota; class Blastocatellia; order RBC074; family RBC074; genus RBC074. The sequence goes on from JAEUQP010000272.1 coordinate 1,377, forward strand.
CGTTCAGAATGACGGCAATCGAACCGTCTTCGTTGAAAACCGGTTGGTGGCCGCCGGCAACATCAATGATTGAAAGCCTGCGATGGCCAAGCCCGATTTTTCCCGCGACGTAAAACCCTTCGTCGTCCGGCCCGCGATGAACGAGCGCGCCGGTCATTCGCCGCAACACGGCTTCGTTGATCGGTTGATCGGTTCGGTAGTGATAAATTCCGGCAATTCCGCACACGAGTGCTACTGTAACTCAAGCATCGTTGTCTTGCGAAAAAAGACCGACGTCCACTAATCTGACTGCGTTCAGAAAGGAGTCTGTTATGGAATCACCCAAATTCGAGAAACTGCCAATCACCATTGACCCTGAAATTTTAGGTGGCACGCCGGTTTTCAAGGGCACACGTGTGCCGGTCAAAACATTTTTTGACTATCTGCGTTGGGGCTATTCCCTTGAAGAGTTTTTCGACTTCTTTCCTTCAGTAACCCGGGAAGTGGCGATGCATATCTTGTCTGAATCCGAGCAAGCAATTTTGCAAAAGGCTGCAAGGCAAATCGCTTCTGAAACCGAACTGGCGACATTGCAAAAGGTGGCGGCTTGAAAATTTTGATAGACGAATGCGTGCCACGACCAATCGTCAAATTTCTGATTGGACACACAGCAAAGACAGCGCAGGAAATTGGCTGGGGTGCTTATAAAAATGGGGAGCTACTTCGTTTGGCTGAGGGTGAGTACGATGTGTTTATCACAGCCGACAAGAACATTCGCTACCAACAAAATCTGGATGGTCGCAAAATCGCCATTCTCGTTTTATCAACCAATCATTGGGAAACTATCCGAATAAACTCCGAAAAAATACTTGCTGCTGTGCAATCGATTGCCCCGGCAGACTTCGTTGAATTGCCGCTTATTTGAGGAGACCTCATGAATCAACCGCGCACCATACAAAGAATTTTCCTGACTTTTTTTGCTTTGCTCACTGTCGGGGTGCTGCTTGCTCCACTGCGGCAAATCGCAGCCGAAAAAACTCCCGAAGAACGCGGCCTGTATAACCTGACGCACAATTCCTATGACACGCCACGGTTGAACCGGAAGCTGATCGAATTTGCCTCGAAGGCGTGGGAGCCGGAATGGAAAGCGAAGATCAATGCCAACGATCCCGATTCCTTGTTGAAAGTCGCCTTTGAGCGATACGGGTTTTCGGAAGCTAACTGGGACAACAAAGGCGGACCGCTGCAATTTGTCGTCAATGACAAAGGCCAATGGGCGCAGACCTGCATGCTCTGCCACGGAGGCCGCCTGCCCATCAGCGGCGAAAGCAAAATCGGCATGCCCAACACCGAATTGGACATGCAGACGATGTACGAAGACATTTCCAAAGCCACCGGCATGAAAGCTCCGTTTACGCTGACTTTTGGCCAATCGCGCGGACGCACGAACGCGTTCATCTTCAGTTTGGAATTGCTGCGCCGTCGCAACGAAGACCTTTCGCCGCGCAAAGACCCTGTGCCGATGGGCGATTACACGGATTTCGATCTCGACCCTCCGGCGTGGTGGTATCTGAAAAAGAAAACCGCGATTTATGCCGATGGTGGAGTCAAAGGTGATTTTTCGCGGGCGATCATGCAATTCACGATGGGCGAATCAGACGGCGCGAAAATTCGTTCGTGGGAGCCGGATTTCAAAGACATTCTGGCCTACCTGAAATCCATCGAAGTGCCGAAGTATCCGCTGCCGATTGACGCGAAGCTGGCGGCGGACGGCAAACAGGTCTTCACCAAAACCTGTTCTGGCTGTCACGGCACGTACGGAGCCGAAGGCCAATATCCGAACAAGATTGTGCCGCTGGAAGTCGTCGGGACAGATTCGCTGCGACTGACGAAGCTCACCAAAGAATTCCGCGACTATTACAAAAAAACCTGGTTTGGCCGCAGCGGCGAACAGGGGTACGAATATCCGACCGGGTACGTTGCGCCGCCGCTGGATGGCGTGTGGGCTTCGGCGCCGTATTTTCACAATGGTTCCGTGCCGACGCTGTATGGAGTGTTGACGGCTGAAGCTCGCCCGAAATACTTCCGCCGCATCGGCGGAGCGAAAGAGTACGATGCGAAAGATGGTGGTTTGAAAGTTGAAGCCTTGAACGCTCCCGCTTCAAAAGACGCCCCCGGCGAAGTTCGCCGGCGCGTGGTGGACACGACGATTCCCGGCTTGGGCAATCAAGGCCATCCGTTCGGCTTCAAGCTGAGTGAGAAAGAAAAGCGGCAGGTGATTGAGTATCTGAAGACGCTGTAAAACCAGCTTTCAGGCCAATGAAATTAGCCATTGACCATTCGCCATTAACCGGCAAAGGAAGCCGCTTCTACCTCGACCGATAATGGGTAATGAATAATGGTCAATGGCTAATTTTTTTGATCTGGCCAACTTCAGTTTTGGACAGGCGCCTACCTTTCTCCGCCTTCCGTTGCGAATCCGGCATTGACCCAGGCGCTGGTGCCGCCAATTACGTTGAAAATCTGCTTGAATCCTTTGCGTTCCAGAATGCTGGCTCCGGCGCTGGAACGATAGCCGCCTGCGCAAATCACCACGGTGGGGCGCGCTGGATCAAAGGAAGCCAAATGCGATTCCAGATGCGAAAGCGGCGCGTTGACGGTTCCGGACGCGTGGCCTCCGGCGTATTCGGCGGGACGCCGCACATCAATCAACTGAAACGAACGTTGTTCGTCTATCCAGTCTTTCAATTCAGCCACCGTCATCTGCGTGACAGTGGCAATTTCGAATCCGGCATCGTGCCAGGCCAGCACGCCGCCATTCAAAAATCCGCGTAGAGTTTCGTGTCCGACGCGCGCCAACCGTAACCCAGCTTCTTCAACCTGCGCCGAATCGTCCGCCACCAGCACAATCGGCGCGCCAATTGGAATCAGCGTCCCTGCCCAAGAAGCGAACTGGCCGCCCAAGCCAATGTTGAGCGAACCGGGCACGTGTCCCGCGCCAAAGGCTTCGGCATCGCGCACATCCAACACAATCGCGCCCGCTTCGGCCAAAGCGCGCACTTTCGCCGGAGTCAACGCCGCCAGAGCCGTCGTGTCAGCCAGCGTGGCCGCGCCGGTGCGATTGATTTCAGCATCTTTCGGAAAATAGGCGGGCGCTTCGGGCAAATCTGCCGTCATCATTTTGACAAACGCGTCTTTGGTCATCGGCTGCAAGGCGTAATTGAACCGACGTTGCTGGCCAATGGTCGAAGACGTTTCCTTGGACATGTTCTTGCCGCACAAACTGCCAGCGCCGTGCGCCGGATACACCTCGACGAAGTCATCCAGCTTCATCAGTTTTTCGTGCAGACTGTCATACATCATCGAGGCCATCTGTTCGGGCGTGTAGCCTTTCGATCCGACCAGATCAGGCCGCCCGACATCGCCAATGAACAGCGTGTCGCCGGTCAGCACTTTGACCGGAATTCCATTTTCGAAGACCAGCACGCAGATGCTTTCGGGCGTGTGCCCCGGAGTTTCCAGCAGGCGCAGACGCAACTGGCCGACCTGCAATTCGTCGCCGTCTTTGGCGGCAAAGTGCGGAAACTGCGCTCCTGCTTTCCAACCGAAAACGATTTCCGCGCCAGCGCGTTTCGCCAGTTCCCTGTGCCCGCTGACAAAATCGGCGTGCAAATGCGTTTCGATCACATATTTGATTTTGAATCCCTGCGCGGCGGCTTCGTCCAGGTATTGCTTCACGTCTCTCTGCGGATCAACGACCACAGCTTCGCCATCGGAGCCGATCAGATACGAAGCGTGCGCCAGACACCCCAGGTAAAACTGTTTGAAATACATTTCGCCTCCTCAAACCACATGGAACAACGTTCGCAAATTGCCGCCGAAGATCGCCTGCGCCTGCTCTTCGCTGGCACCGATTTCGACCAGCGCATTCACCTGCGCATAAAAAATCGCTTCATGCCATCCGCGCGGAAAAAACGACGAATCCGTTCCGAACAACAATCGTTTGTGCCCCACCACGGCCAACGCACGTTTGAACACCGTCGGCAAATCCACGGACGACGATTCGTAGTTCATCCATTTGTTGCTGCTGGACGTGTCAATGAATACGTTTGGGCATAAATCCGCCAGCATCATCGTTTCGCGAAACATCCCCGCGCCAAAGTGCGGAATGATGAAATTCGCCGAGGGAAATTCCGCCGCCAATTTGTAGATGTCCAGTGGATTTGACCGCCGCATGTCGAAGGGAGATTTCAATCCCAGCTTTTTGCGTATGCCAACGGAAAGCGCGCCGCAATGTACAAACACCGCCGTGCCCGGTCGTTCGCTGGCCAGCGCGACAACCGCACGCGCGCCTTCGCTTTCGGCGATGGAATACTGATGCATTGCCGGAAACAGGCAGACGACTTTCAGCTTCAAATCGTCGAAGGCTCGTTTGGCACGCATTTCTGCGTCCGGTTTGGTTGGATCGAACATAAACGCGCCGAAGATGCGCTCAGGAAAAGCCGCCACAGCAGCAGCAACCGAATCTTCGTCGCCCGGCACACTGGCGATGAGCATCGCCGCCTGCACATCAAACTTGTCCAGTTCGGTTGCCCAGACGCCACCTAACTCCGCCGGATCAGGCGGAGGCATTACCCAGCCAGTCAATTTGGCGACCTGGGCAATTGGGTCAGGTTCCCGGCTCAACGCGGGCGATTGGCCAATCAGCGTGTCGAATAATTTGCGGGAAAAGAAATGACAGTGAGCATCACCGATCTCGATCTCACCGAAAGGAGTGGTTTTGGTTTTCATGGGGAAACTCCACAATTGAAATGCTTCTGTTTACTGACGTGATAGTCCGTCAGCGCGCAAAAGTTTTCAACTGTGGAGTCAGAACTCGAAACAGTTATGGTTTGATGAATTTTTCGGGATTTTTCTTGGCAGCTTCCAGACAGCTTTCGCAACAGAAATACACCGTGCGACCAAAAAACCCATGTTTGATGTTCTTGTTGACCGGTTCACCCGTTACCGGACAGGTTTCAACGCCGTCGCCTTTGCCGACAAACGCTGTTTCTTCCTTTTTCGGCGCGTCCGGTAAATCGTGTTGTTTGTGCATGACCGGCATACCTTCTTTGACGAATTCCGAAACGCCTGCCGCATGCGATTGAATCAGTTTGACGACGTACGCGTCGTCAGACGTTTCCACCACTTTCACGCCTTTGGCCGTGTTCGTCAGTTCCATCTTGATCTTGTCGGCATGTTTGAACAATTCGGCAAACAGCGGATCCCATTGGCGAATCGGCTGTTTCTTTTCCAGCCGCGCTTTCATCGCCCAGGAATGTTCAATGATCAGCGCTTTGACTTTCGGGTCGTCCGATTCGGTGACGGTTTCGACTCCATTGCTGATGTTTTTGACGGTGCGGGTGATTTTCTGGTGATCGTCAAACAGCGCGTGAATGGTTTTCATATCCTGCGGTTGATTGCCGCCCATCCCCATTCCGCCCATCCGTCCTTGTCCTTGTTGCTGGCCACGTTCCTGAGCCAGCGCAGTCACAGCCAACAACGAAACAAGCAATGTAATTGATAAAAATGACAGTTTTCGTGACATAACGTCCTTCCTTTCCATCAAGCCGCCGTTCCCGGCGAGCTTTCTGTGGCATCTGTTGAAGCCGTTTCTTCGCGGACTTCAACCGGTAAATTGTCTATTACGATTTCCGAAGCGGGATGCTTCTTTCGCTCACTCAAGTAATACAGGATCGGCACGGTCATGCGCGACAGCAACAAGGAAGCGATTTCGCCCGCCATCAATGAAATGGCCAAGCCTTGAAAAATCGGATCGAACAAAATGACCGTTGCACCGACCACTACCGCCGCCGCTGTCAACATCATCGGGCGAAAACGCACGGCTCCGGCGTCAATCACTGCTTCCGCCAGCGGCATTCCTTCTTTCAATCGCAATTCGACGAAATCCACCAGGATGATGGAATTGCGCACGACGATTCCGGCTCCGGCGATAAAACCGATCATCGAAGTCGCCGTGAAAAATGCGTTCATCATTCCGTGCGCGGGCAGAATGCCGACCAGCGAAAACGGA
>JAEUQP010000290.1 GCA_016789645.1 Acidobacteriota bacterium
ATTCGAATTGGCGTCCGATTCAATCGAAGTGAACGAACCCAACAGCGGGAACGGACGGAAGTCCGGAATCGTGCTCGACCGGCTGGGCGAGAAGTTGATGCCGAAAAATTCCGGGAAGCGCAGGTTGGGCAGATTCGGGAACGGTTGCGTCGCGAAAATGCTTCGAACGTAAGCGATGGAGTTCGGGCCTAAGTTCGGCGTCGCCACGCGCAGCAGCTTCGTTCCTTTGGTGCCTACGTAACCGACCGAGAAATGGAAATCGCGCAGGAATTCGCGTTCAAAGGTCAATCCCCAATGTTGCGAATACGGAGTTTCCATATGCGCATCCGGCAGGATGAAGCCCGGCCCGGTGGTCACATTGGTCAAAAACGCGGCATTGATGGCGGCGGAAACCACATCAGTGTTGATTTGATTCAACGTTCCCGGTTTGGCAAAGGTGAATGACGGGTTTTGCGCGACCAGAGTGTGGAACAGGGTCTGGATGCAGCCCGAAGGATTGCTTTGACAATCCGGGTTGTAGCCGCCGAAATTGACCGTCAGGAAGTTCGGAAACACGTTGCGAGACTGGCTGATGACCGCGCCCAGAATCTGATCGTAGTAGATGCTGTATCCGCCACGAATCGAGGTTTTGCCGGTTTTGAATGGATCCCAGGCAAAGGCAAAATGCGGAGCGAGGTTGTTGCCGTCGGTTTTGTACATCTTGAACCGGCCAGCCAGGAAATTTTCAAACCCGGAAACGCTGCGGCCAAAGACCGCTCCGGTCAATTGCCGTTCGATGTTGATGAATTGTTGCACGCCGGGCGAATTGAACGTGGATTCGATGCGGTTGTTCATTTCGCGCGGCACAGTGTTCAGTTCATAGCGCAACCCCAGCGTCAGCGAGAAATTCGGACGCACACGAATCTGATCGGCAAAAAACAGGTTGTTCTGCCAATACCTCAGACCGATGGTGGAATCCGGATTGCCAGCCGAAAAGGTCTGGAAGAAGCCCGTCGGAGCGCCTGCTGCCAGATAATCTCTGCCAAAATAAAACCCTTGAGGATTGATGGTTGGCGTGCGCGGATCCACGATGCCCGCCACGTCCTGTGCACCGTTGAACACTGCCTGCGGTCGGAAGTTCCGATCCAGGTAACTGTTCAAATGCGTCCAGCGAATGTCGAACCCGGTCGTCACGCGATGATTCGAGCGGGAGTAAAGCAGCGTGTCGGCCAGTTGATACGTGTTGTTGGTGCGTTGTTGCGGGAAATTGAACACGTCCACGCCGATGGGGTTGTAACCGGTGACAACCACCTGACCTAACGGCCCGGTGACGCGTTCGGTGTTGAAGCCTTCGACGATTTGGAACAACGAACCGGTTGAGGTTGACGTGTTGTAAATGTACGGTGCGTTCAACAGATAAGCCCGCTCTCTGGGGTTGGTCAGGTTCGCTCCGCCGGGCAGCAAAAACGGATTGCGCACTTCATTGAAGTTCAGCGAAGTCCGTCCGTACGAAAGACGAAATTGATTCGCGGTGCGAGTCGAAACTGAACTGTCAAAAAGCAGCGAAACGTTCTGCGTTCTGACGTTCGCTCGCAGTGTAGAGAACAGCGCTTCGCCGGTGACGGGCAACGTTGTCGCATCATCGGTGAAGTTGTAGCGACCGCTCAGCACATGACTTTTGCCAAACGCGTTGAGGTTTTGGTCAAGCTTGAACGAAAAGATGTTGCCATCAGCGCCCGCAGGCAAAACTTGCGTGAACGTCGAACGGCCATACGGACCGCCCGGATTGTTCGGGAAGGGATACAGGCTCAGGAACGCGTTACCCGTCAGCGAAGTCGGGAAGACGGCGTTTCGCTGCGTATCCACCAACCCGACTTCGCCGCTGGTGAACAAACCGCGATGAGCGACGGTCGGAACGGCGAAATGCGATTCGCGGCTGGCGTTGATGTCCTGATGTTCGTACGAAACAAAGTAATGCGTGCGGTCTTTGACCAACGGCCCGCCGAAGACAAATCCGTATTGGCCTCTGGTAAAGGGATTTTCTCCGCCGACCGGATTGGCCGGAGCCAGAGGCTGAACATCCACAAGCTGACCGGCTGTGGTCAGACGGCCGATGCGGACAGGAGTGCCATCGGCTCTGGTCAGCGGAAAGTTGGATGGTCCGCCCGTCAGGTCAAACGGATTGCGAGCGTTCAGACGTCTGTCTGTCAAAAAGCCATACAGCGTGCCGTGATATTCGCGTCCCCCGGATCGGGAAACGGCATTGATCTGCGCTCCCATGTTTCGGCCAAGCTGTGGTTCGGGCAACAACGTGGTGATCTGCACGGCCTGCATGCTCTCGATGGATTGCGGAACCAGTGTCGTGAAGCCCTGGCGGCGAACACCGATGTCATCGTCGTTGTTGTCGGAACCGTCAATCGTGAAGTTGTTGGCACGGCTGCGAATGCCGTTGACGGCAAACTGGCCGGTTGTTCCGACTCCTGGCCCGACGCCTGGGCCAACGGAATTGCCAATGGCCATTGGCGGCGGAGCGACTCCGGCAGCCAGAAAGGCCAGATCGTCAAACGTGCGAATGCCCGGCAAGGGCAGAATCTGCAGATGACGGGAATCAAAGTGCTGGGTTCGGCTGGCATTGGAGGTGTTGACCAATTGCTCGGAATCGAAAACATCCGCAGAAGAGCCAGCCTGACCGGTCGGTGGTGCGGCAACGGGTTGCGTCGCCGCAGGTTGAGTCGGTGTCGTTGCTGCGGCTGCAACTTTTCGCAACTCCAGCGGCGGCGGCGTGACCACGCTTGGATCGAGAATGCGAACCGGCACGTTGGTTGTCGAAGTCGGGACGAGTTCGTAACCCGGACTTGTCGCATTGACCACGTACACGCCGACCGGGAGCATTTTGATGAAGTATTCGCCGTTGGCGTCGGTCAACGCCGAACGAACCAACCCGGTGTCGCGATTGGTGACGGAAACGGTTGCCCCGGCAATCGGAGTTCTGGTTCCAACCTGATAAACGTTCCCCTTGATGGCTCCGCTGGTAACGGTTTGCGCCAGGGCGGTTGGCAGAAATAAACAGACCAGGGTGATTGATGTCAGTAAACTGAACAACTTGATTGTGGATTTGAGCATAGAAAATCCTTTTGTCTCACGATGTCTCATGGCTCGAAATGCATGCGTATCACCAGCAAATGTCTGGTTCAACTCGCAATTGGATGGCATGGATTCGTGAGCTGATGTTACTGCTTTGGTTGACGAGCGGTCGGGGGACCAGTCATAGGTTTTTGGATTGAACGAGCAAGTAATCATGACGGCAAATTCACAAAACAGCCCGCGGTAGTTTGATTAGTACAGTACTTTTGACTGACTGCAGATCCTGCCTACAGGAATCAGCCACGCCGGTCGTCGCGTCTCAACCGGGCTGAACAATCTGCGACAGAAACAGAGAGCGGTCAAACTACATGCCGACTCCGTTTCGGTCAAGTTTTAGTGCTGATGATTTTGCAAATCAATGATCGTATGGGCGCAGGATAATCAGGTTTCGATCAGCTTTCAATAAGAAGTTTTGTTCGTTGGATTTGACCCGAATCCAAACCCGGCCAAAGGACAGGAATTCACCTTTTCCCAGCGGCAAGACGCAATAGTTTGAAGGCCGAAAACGCAAAGATCGAGCGAGAAAGCAGATTGGAAATTTGTTGCGCCCATTCAGCGGCCAGAGTTCCGTCGCTGCCGCGAAACGTCATCGCCAAAGACATTCCCAGACTGAGAATGAACATTCCGGCGAGAAACTGGTTTTGCAATCTCAGCGCCGCTTGTGCCAGTTGGACAAATGCGGCAACGCTGGCGACCGTCGCGATGAACAGCAACAGATTCAGCCAGGTTTGTCCGCCTTTGACCATCTTCAAGGCGACGGTCAATGCCAACAAGCCACCGTTGAAAAACAACGGCAGCAACCAGACCTTTCCGGCAGTCAGAGCAGTCGAATCCTTTTGGCTGGCTTGCCACAGCGCCCACGCCAAACAGACAAATCCGGGCGCGGATAAAAAGAGCAAACTGTTTTTCAGCCAGGCGGATTCGTGGCCATTGGTGGCGGCCAGAAGCTTGCCAATCGCGTTCAACAAATTGCCGCCGCTGATCAGCAACACGCCCATAACGCCGAGTTCGCCGATGATTTCATTGTTACGGCGGAGCATTCGGGCAAGTTGAACCAAGCCGAAAATGAAAACCGCCGCTGATAGAAGCGCGATGATGGCTAATGTCAAAGAAGATTGTTCACGCATAAATTGTGAATGAAGTCCGTTTCAATCAATGTTTTTCGTATAAAAAGCTCTGGTTCACCCAGCCAGCCAGGTTGTTGTAACTGATTCTGACCCAAATGTCTTGGCCGACTTTTCGTTGTTCGCCAGTTACCCGAATGCCGCTGGCGTCGTAAGCCAGGTTGCCGATGGATTTTGCCTTGACGCCCGGCGTTTGGCGAACGTTGAGCGAATCATTGGCCGGAAGCCGAAACACAGCGTACTTCGCATCCGGTTTCAACGTGCGCGAACGGGCGGCGCTTTTGCGTCCGGTGGCGACATTCATTTCGATCCAACCTTCAGCCGGAGCGTTTCGCGGCGAATCGGCTCCGCTGGAATTGACGCGAAAATAGAAAATCGTTTGGCCGTCGGCGGCCCATTCGATCTTGTCCTGCAGGATGAAATCCCAGCGCGCCGTGAATTTCCGTTTGCCGCTGCCGTCGGCGTTGAACACAAAACCGATGTTGTCATTGCATTCAAAGCCACAGGCGATGACTAAAAACCGTTTGCCATCGGGTGAATGCCGCACTTGATGGACGGACATGAAGCCGTCTTTTTCGTTCGTCAACAACACGCGATTGCCGAGGCGGAGCGTTGTGCCGTCTTCGCTGACTTGGGCTTTTTGAGCTTCCTGAGCAAGGGGGAGACCAATAGCCAGGGCGAATAAAACCGCAGAGGCGCAAAGAACGCAGAGGAAGCGCAGAGTTTCTATTTTCCAGTCTAGCCGCTTTTCGTGTTTCACCTCTGCGTCAACTCTGTGTTCTCTGCGCCTCTGCGGTGAAAAGGTTTTGTTGCTTAATTGCTTCACGATGTTTTGAAAAGAACTGCTCAGCGCGGTAATGACTCCATGATTTTAGAAGAACCTGCCCAGCGAAAAATACACCTTGCCGCGACCGCCTTCGCCGCGAGTGCCGACGATGGAAAACGGGCCGACTTTGGTGTCCATCACAAAGCCCAACGAAAACGCCGAACGGTGGCGTTGCGAATCGAACTGCGGCGTGAATCCGCCCGACACGCCCAGTTGATCGAACCAGGCTCCGGCGTAAATGTTGCCGCCAATCAGCGACGGCAATTCGCTGAGTTTGTGCAGATACCCGCCCGTTGCCAAAAAGTATTGGTTGACGCGCAACTCGTCGCGGTCGAAGGCTCCGAAGCGAAACGGCCCGCCGATCAGGAATTGCTGAATCGGTGGAACCTCGCGACCAAAGGCGGAGCCGGCAGCTCCGGCGAAAAACAGCGAACCTTTGGTGGACATGGGAATGAATTGCGAAAACCGAAGCTCGGCTTGCGGGAAGTCCTGCCGGGCGTCCGGCGCGGAAAAATACCAGCGGCCTTCTGCCGCCAACCGCAACCCGCGTGTGGGAACCGTCGCGCTGTCTTGCCCGTCGAAAGCCCAGCGAGCGCGCGCCACGTTGAAATTGCCGTCGAAGGTTGGCAATTCCGGGCTGCCGGTGCTGGTGCGTGCATACACGCGCGTGTATTCGTACCCAAAGCGAAATTCGCTGCGCGACGTCAACACGCCGAAATCTGCGCCTGCGCCAAACCGATCAGCCTGGTATTCGGCCAGCCGCCTTCTGCCTTCAAAAATTCCTTGCCGATCTCGGCGATAAGTGACACGCGGCGCGACGAAAAATCCATGTTCACCAACGGGTCTGAAATACTCGGTGGCGAACAAATTGCCAAACCCGATTTTGGCG
>JAEUQP010000319.1 GCA_016789645.1 Acidobacteriota bacterium
AGTTCGCGGTTCACAGTTCGCAGTCGAGTGTTCAGCGAACTGTGAACTGCCAACTGTGAACTGCGAACTAACAGGAGAATTATCTTGGCAGACCACGCAGCACACGTTCCCGGATTGGCGCATCATTTCGTCAGCATGGAACAGCAGAAAGAAGCCGGAACCATCGGCATGTGGCTTTTTCTGCTGACCGAAGTCATGTTCTTTGGCGGATTGTTTCTGGCCTACACGATTTACCGCGCCAAATATCCGGATGGATTTTTACAGGGCAGTCATTTGTTGAGCGTCCCGCTGGGCGGATTGAACACGGTCGTGCTGATCGTCAGCAGTTTGACGATGGCAATGGCGGTGTATTACTCGCAATTGGGTGAGCGCAAAAAACTGCTTGGGTTTTTGACCTTGACGCTGATTCTCGGCACAGTCTTTTTGGTGGTCAAGTATTTCGAATACGCCGAAAAGTTCCACCACAATCTGTTCCCGGCGCATTGGATGTATAACCCGGCAGCCGACCATCCGCCGACCCAGTATCACGGACAGGTGCAGGTCTTTTTGTGGATTTACTTCATGATGACGGGACTCCACGCGCTGCACATGATTATCGGCATTGGCTTGTTGCTCGTGATCATGTTTATGGCACACCGGGGCAAATTCACGAAAGAATACAACTCGCCGGTGGAGATTTTCGGTCTGTATTGGCACTTCGTTGACATCGTCTGGATTTTCCTTTTCCCGCTGTTGTACCTGACCGGCTTCCACGTCGGAGGCGGACACTAAGTTTACGAAAGAGGTTTTAGGAGCTTATGGCGGAACATACTTCCGAACATCACATCGTCCCACTGAAGTATTATTTTGGCGTTTTTGCATTGCTGATGGTGTTTACGGCGCTGACGGTCTGGGTCGCTCAATTCGATCTTCCGGGCCTGTGGAACATCATCGTGGCGTTGACCGTCGCGTGCATCAAAGCCACGGCAGTCGTGTTGATTTTCATGCACGTCCGTTGGAGTTCCAAGCTGACGCAGGTCATCATCATTGCCGGGCTGTTCTGGCTGGCGATTCTGTTGATTATGACGATGGCCGATTATCTGGTTCGCGGCGGCTGGGGAGTGCTGGGAGTCCAACCGAATTAGTTTTTATCGCATGTGTGTATAGCTCGCAGGAGCTTTCGCTTGAGCGCCGTCTGAATCTGCTTTGAGACTGATTCAGACGGCGCATTTCTATTTCGCTATGACCTTGTCGCAATCAGTCTTGCTGTTTGGTTCCGCCGCCGTCGCGGGCGCGATCAATTCGGTCGCAGGCGGAGGCACGCTGGTCAGTTTCCCAACACTGGTATGGATGGGCGTTCCGGGAAACATCGCCAACGCAACGAACACGCTGGCAATGGCGCCGGGTTCGACTGGCAGCGCGATTGGATATCGTCGCGAAGTGGCGGGCGTGCCGAAAAAGTATCTGTTGTTGTTGATTCCCAGTTTGATCGGCAGCATTGTCGGCGGCGTTTTGCTGTATCTCACTCCGCAAAAAATGTTCGCCGCGCTGGTTCCTTACCTGATCATTTTCGCCACGACGTTGTTTATGTTGCAGGATCAGGTGCGCCGCTGGTTGCGCACCGAAGACAGTGAAGAAAAGGAAGCGACCACCGGTTGGTTGATTGGCGCTGGCTGTTATCAATTCGGTGTGGCGGTTTACGGAGGTTATTTCGGCGCAGGTATCGGGATTCTGATGCTGGCAGCGTTGGGCATGTTGGGCATGCGCGACATTCACCAGATGAACGGGTTGAAGAATGTGTTCGGGACGTTGACCAATGGCGCTGCTGCCATCTTTTTTGTGTTTGTGGGAATGATCCATTGGCCTGCCGCCATTTTGATGTCCATCGGAGCCATTGTCGGCGGATATGGCGGAGCGGGACTGGCGCGCAAGATGGGACAAACTGCGATTCGCCGTTTGGTCATTTTGATCGGCTTTGCGATGGCGATTTCGCTGTTTTTCAAACGTTGAGCGACTATGGCAATTGCGGCAATCATCGCAATGTATGCGAGCTTTCTGCTGGTCGGTTGGCTGGCGGCTCGCAAGGTCAAAGACGGAACAGTGGCCGATTTGATCGTCGCCGGGCGCTCAATGCCGGTCTGGATTGCCACGCTGACCATGACCGCCAC
>JAEUQP010000324.1 GCA_016789645.1 Acidobacteriota bacterium
GAATTTTATTGAAGGTTACAATCTAAGGAGGCGACTTATGAGTTCAGTAGAAAGACTTCTTCAGGAAGCGAGAACGCTTCCGACAAATGAACAGATGATACTCGCTTCGTTGCTGATTCAGCAGGCACAGCACCCCGTTTCAATTGATGAAGACCGACAAGCCGCATTTCATCGTGTCAGAGGTTCGTTGGCAGGGCTGTTGCCCACAACAGAAGAGTTTATGGCGGAAAAGCGTGCCGAACTTGATCAAGAAGAGGAAAGATTCTTAGCTCGATTTGGATGCCAGACGAAAGGCGTCCAATGACATACGTTGTAGACGCGAATCATCACGAACTGGACCCAATCGCCCAAGCCGGTGTTTGTATGGTGAATTTCTTCCGTTAAAGAGAAGGGCAAGAAGTTTCGAGGGACATATCGGATGCATGTTTCCAACCCGCCGTCTCCGCCGAATTCTTCCGCCACAACCAACCGAGCAGCTTTCTGCGCGTCTTGCTGTCCGATGCCGCGCGAGAGTTGAACCTGAAAGACACACTGACAGCGGCGGGGTAGGAAAACCTTGGAATTGTTATGCTTGATTACGCATTGCTCGTCGTCTTCATCCTCAGCGTTTGGGTGATCCAGCTTTTCGCGTTTCTTGGGTTAGGGCTGCTCGTTGGGCGGATGTTTGCTCAAGAAGGTCTGACTGTTCGCCGCGCGCTGAATTTGACGTGGATTGGATGGGCAACTTGCATAGGCTTTTTGCAGTTGCTGCACCTGGTCGCGCCGATTCAGGTGAGCGCGCAGATTGGTATCGGCGCTGCGGCGGTTGTCGGTTTTTACCTTGCTCGAAAATCGTTGAGCAGTTTGCTCAACGATTTCAAACAGCAGTTTGGCGCAAACTTTCGCTGGCTGTTGATCGTGCCAATCTTGCTGGTCGTAGCAATTCTGGCGGCTTGCGCCGACTGGCATTACGATTCAGGAAACTATCACCAACAATCAGTTCTTTGGGCAACTCAGAGTTCGGTGGTGCCCGGCCTTGGCAATCTTCACGTCCGATTGGCGTTCAACTCTTCCTTGCATCTCTACTTTGCATTGCTTGATGTTGGCTGGTTACAGGGTAATGCGGCTCACCTGGGAAATAGTTTTCTGGTTGCTCTCTGTTTTCTTTGGCTCCTTTTCAGGAAATCGGGAAAAGAAGACTCTGGAAACTTTGCCGCCTGGCTTGTATTGCCCGGAATCGCAGCTTTAGCCAATCCCTTGAACATCGCGACACTGCTTACTGACCCGGCAGTTATCATTGTTGAGATGATGATTTGCTTTTTGCTGGTTGATCTATTTGAGCAGGACAACGCGCAAGCATTTCGTGAAGCATTCGTAACATTATTGGTTCTCTCCGTCGTTGGGATCACGATCAAACTTAGCGTCCTTTTGTTCTCATCTCTGGCAATTCTGATTGCGGGAATACTTTTGATTCGCCGACAGACTCATTTGCTGAAGTCGAAATCCTTATGGGCAATTTGTGGAGGCCTGGGGCTGGTTCTTGTTGGCTGGATTGGTCACGGAATTATTCTGTCTGGTTATCCTCTTTTCCCATCCCCGTTCTTTCCGGTTTCTGTGGAATGGCGTATCCCGCTTAGAACTGCAGTTGAAAAGACCGGCTGGGTTAGAGCTTGGCCGCGATTGGTAAATGACTGTTCAATGAACAAACCCTACGAAGTCATTTTGGGCAGTTGGGATTGGGTGAAGCCTTGGCTGGCGGCGTTGGTACGAGATGTTTGGGGCTTCAAAATTCCTTTGGTGATGTTGACGAGCGGAATCTGTCTGGCGAGTTATCTATTCCTTGGCAAAAGCCGGGCTCAATTAAAGTCCGGACTGAAATCGTGTTTTCCGGTCATTGGAATGAATTGCCTTCTGCTGGTGGTTTGGTTTTTTCAAGCGCCAAGTTTGC
>JAEUQP010000360.1 GCA_016789645.1 Acidobacteriota bacterium
TCCCCGTTCGGCAGTGGTGTTGCGTGCGTATTCCACTGACGATCGTATTCTGGATGCTCAAGCCGTGGGCAAACGCGAAGTGGAAACGGTCATCGCCGAACTGTTTGCGAATCCGGAGATTGCCTACCTGCATGCTCGCAATCTGGGTTACGGCTGTTTTATGTTTCGGATTGATCGCGCTTCCTGTTCGCAGGATTGATCGCGGAGGAATTTCCTACCACCTGAAAAATGTTTTGGTTGACCGCTTGACGAATCCCAGGTCGGTCAGTAATATCCCGGCTTCCTTTCAGAGACGAGCAAACATCAATTGTTCATCGAACTCTCCGAAGGATCGTTTTTTGACCCGTTCGTCTAGCCCGGTCCAGGACATCGCCCTTTCACGGCGGTAACACGGGTTCAAATCCCGTACGGGTCGTCTGTTTCGTTTCTACCATCACGAATCTTCAACTAAGCCAGCGCCAATAGAGCATTCGGACCGCAGCCATTGCTGCGGTCTTCGTATTACGGACTCTCTTGAGTGACGATGGAACCGTTTTGAAAGCGTTCCAACAGTTGCCGACAAACATTTTTTGCGAATGTGGTTGAACTGCATTCGCGCCTTTCCGGCGATCAAGCAATGGCGCAGCCCAATCTGACAGACCCAAAATCCGTTTCGGCATTTTCGCCGCCGTTTGCCAATTACCAACTCGACGCGGCGTTCGACGAAATGTTTGCGACCGGTGGAACTCCGCGCATCCAGTATCAGGCGCTGTATCATCGTCTGCTGGAACTCGTGCCCAGCGAATTGAAACAGCGCCAGCAAACCGCCGATGTCGCCTTTCTCAACCAGGGAATTACCTTCACCGTGTATGGCCACGACGCCGGAACGGAAAAAATCTTTCCTTACGATCTGTTGCCGAGAATCATTACATCCGACGAATGGGAAACGATCGAACGCGGATTGAAACAACGCATTACGGCGCTCAACCTGTTCCTGAAAGACCTCTATCACGACGAAAAGATTCTGAAAGACGGGCTGATTCCGCGCGAACTGGTGTATAGCTGCAAACATTACCGCCGCGAAATGCGTGGGTTGCGCGTTCGCAAAGACATTTATGTTTCCGTCGTTGGCACGGATTTGGTGCGATTAAACGACGGCCAATTTGCCGTGTTGGAAGACAATCTGCGCGTGCCCAGCGGCGTGTCGTACATGCTGGCCAACCGGCAAGTCATGAAAAAAGTCTTCCCTGGTTTGTTCGGCAGTTATAACGTGCGCCCGATTGACCATTACGGTCAGGCGTTGCTGGCAACCTTGCGCGCGATGGCTCCGGCCAATCGGCCTGATCCGACGATTGTGTTGCTGACGCCCGGAGTCTTCAATTCAGCGTATTACGAACACACGTTTCTGGCTCGGCAGATGGGCATCGAACTGGTCGAAGGCCGCGATCTGATCGTTCACGACAACGTGGTGTACATGCGAACGACCGCCGGATTGCGTCGTGTGGATGTCATTTATCGCCGCATTGACGACGATTTCATTGATCCGCTGGCCTTTCGTCCGGATTCGATTTTGGGCGTGCCGGGTTTGTTCAATGCGTACCGTGCCGGCAATGTCGCACTGGCCAACGCCATCGGCACCGGAGTCGCCGACGACAAAGCGATGTACGCTTACGTTCCGCAAATCATCAAATACTATTTGGGCGAAGACCCGATCATCCCCAACGTCGAAACTTACTTGCTGGACGACGACACACAGCGTCAGCACGTGCTGGACAATCTGGACAAGCTGGTCGTCAAAGCCGTCGGCGAATCCGGCGGATACGGGATGCTGATCGGCCCGCACAGCACCGCCGTCGAACGCGAAGAGTTTCGGCGACGCATCATTGCCGACCCGCGAAATTACATCGCTCAACCGACGCTGGCGTTGTCGCGCGCACCCTGTTTCATCGAAGGGCAGGTCGAAGCGCGCCACGTAGATTTGCGTCCGTACATTTTGTACGGCGATCAGGCGACCATTGTCCCTGGCGGATTGACGCGCGTTGCGCTGAAACGAGGTTCGCTGGTCGTCAATTCTTCGCAAGGCGGCGGCAGCAAAGACACCTGGGTTCTCTTTTAGGACTAAGTGCTGAGGACTGAGGACTGAGTCAAACATAAGACTCAGTCCTCAGCACTCAACTCTTCAATTATGCTTTCACGAGTCGCAGACAGTTTGTATTGGATGAGCCGGTATCTGGAACGCGTCGAACACACGGCGCGGTTGCTGGATTTGACGCTCAATCAGGCGCTTGACCAGTCGCCGGACGTCGCACGCCAACGCTGGCAACTGACGCTGGCCAGTCTTCGGTCGCCCGAACCGGAAACGCTGGAAGCCTATCCGGTGACGCAATTTTTGACCTTCGACACCCAAAACAAGGATTCGCTGGTGTCGTGCATTATGGCGGCGCGCGAAAACGCCCGGCAGATTCGTGAACAGATCAGTTCCGAAATGTGGGAACAGTTGAACCATCTGTATCTGGAAGTCCGCAGCGCCGACATCAATTCCATTTATGCCCAGCCGCATGGGTTTTACGGCCCGATCAAATCGGCGGCGCACATGTTTCAAGGCATCACCGATTCGACGTTGATGCGCAACGAAGGCTGGCATTTCATTCAACTGGGACGTTCCATCGAACGCGCCAGCGCCACAGCCACCTTGCTGGATGTACATTTGCGTTCGCTGTTGAATCTGCCGGAGCAAACTTCGCGCGGACAGGATTACATTTCCTACGTCGCGCTGCTGAAATCCTGCACTTCGTTCGAGGCGTATTGCCAAACCTATACCGCAGACCTGCGCCCGGAACGCATTGCCGAATTTCTGTTGCTCAATTCGGAACTGCCGCGTTCGGTTCGGTTCGCCGTGGATTCCGCGCAATCTTCGTTGGAAGCGCTGGCCAAATTGAGCGGCGCTCGCAAAATTGGCCGCTCGCAACGGCTGGCGGGCAAACTGCGCGCGACGCTGGATTACGCGCAGGTGGACGAAATCATCGCCGACGATATTCATTCGTTTTTGCAGAACGTGCAGCGCCAATGTTCGCTGATTCATACCGCCATTCATCAACAATACATCGCTTATTCCGTAGACACGGCGATGGTCGCCTAACCAAGCTATGTTTTATTCCATTCGTCACGTTACCCGATTCGCCTACAGTTCGCCCGTTACGGAAAGCCTCACCGAAGTGCGCATGCAACCGCGTACCGAAGGCAACCAGCGCTGCGTCAAGTTCGAGCTGACAACCAATCCGCGTTCGCGCATTCAGGGATATCGCGATTATCTGGGCAACGTCGTTCACCATTTCGACATTCCGGGCAAACACAACCAATTGAAAATCACCGCCGAAGCAACTGTCGAAATCACGCCGCTGTCTGCGTTGCCGGATCAGTTGCCCGCCAGCGCCTGGACAGAACTGGACCAGATCAAATCCAGCGGCGAGCATTGGGATTATTTGACGCCGAGCCAGTTTGCCACCAAAACACGATTGCTGGTTGAACTGGCCAAAGAATTGAAGGTCGAACGGCGAGGCGATCCGCTTTCGTTGCTACGCGAAATCAATACGGCGATTTTTGAAACGTTTGATTACGCGCCGCAATCCACGTCGGTGGATTCGCCGATTGAACACGCACTGGAAGATCGCAAGGGCGTTTGCCAGGATTTCGCTCACATTATGATCACGATGGTTCGTGAGCTTGGGATTCCCTGCCGGTATGTCAGCGGCTATTTGTTTCATGGCCGCGAAGACCACGATCGTTCGGCGTCGGATGCTTCGCACGCCTGGGTGGAAGCTTTTTTGCCGGGGCTTGGCTGGATCGGGTTTGATCCGACAAACGATTTATTGGCGTGCGAACGCCACATTCGCACAGCCATCGGCAAAGATTACGCCGACGTTCCGCCGACGCGCGGCGTGTTCAAAGGATTGGCGCAAAGCGAATTGAGTGTCGGCGTGCAGGTTTCACCCACCGAAGCCCCTCCGCCGGAAGAAGAAATGATGGCAATGAAGACGTGGCTTGCGCCTCCACCGCCACCCATCGAAGACGATCATCAACAACAGCAGCAGCAACAGCAATAACCAAGACAATTGCAAAAAACGCCCGGCAACGTATCGCCGGGCGTTTTTTGTCTCTTCAAGAGAGGTTTGGAAATGTAAGCCTGCGACTTACCGCACAGGACGTTGCAGAATTTCCGCCAGAGCCTGCATCCGTTTGGAATCGGTCTCGCCCTTGGAACTCGCGCCTTCTTTCAACGACTTCACGAAGCCCTGAAGCTTGGCGCGCGAACTGGCGTTCAGATTGGACTTCTCTGCATTCTGAATCGCATCGCGGATGGCGGTGAGTTGATCTGCCGACAACGCCTGCGACCGTTCCAACTGATCCAGATAGGCTTTGGCGACAACCAATTTCTTCGGCCAGACGATCTCTTGCTGGTTCTGCACGTTGAGTTCAGCCACTTGCACAGTTTTCGCGGCGTCAATTTCGTTCTGGGTCAGAAACTGGCTGGGAGTGAGTTCAAACACATCCAGCCCACGAGCAATCTCTGAACCGTAGATGTGACCGTTGTACCAGTACGCTGACCAGTGACCACCCAACACCAGCATGTTGGGATCAATTGCTCCACGATCAAAATAGGCAATTTCAACCGGACGAGCCGCATCGGTAAAGTCCACAACTGAAATACCGCCCTGATACCACGATTGCACTTCGATATCGCGGCCAGGAACCGGAATCAGCGAACCGTTGTGGGCGACGCAATTTTCGGAATCGCCTTGTGCGGCAGGCAATTTGAAGTAACTGGCAAAACTCAGCTTGTCATCTTTCAGATGAAAGATCGCATCTGCGCCCCATTTGTTCGGATCGTTGGGACGACAACGCGGAGCCATCCCACCACCCCATTCATCGGTGAACACGACCTTGGTTCCATCATTGGAAAACGAAGCAGAGTGCCAGTACGCATAATTCGGATCGTTGACGGCATCCAGTCGTTTCGGATTCACAGG
>JAEUQP010000395.1 GCA_016789645.1 Acidobacteriota bacterium
CATGCCGATTGCGAAGCAGGGCTTGAGCTTTTCCTGAGCGGGTGAACTCTAGTTATTTCGGCGGAGCAAACGTGGCGCGACCTTCCGTGAGTGGCAGTACTTCCTGAATCAGCGTCAGCAAAAACAGGCCGGGTTCTTCCATCATTGGGACGTGTGCTGAGCGTTCCAATGTAATGAAGCGTTTGTGCGGCGCTTCGAGCGTGTCGAAAAAGGCTTTCGCGGGTTCATAAGGCGTGTGCAGATCGTTGCGCCCTATCATCACGATGATAGGCACGTAACCAAGCCGTCAGCTCTTCGGCGTCGGTAATGATGCGTTCAGTGGTCATCGTTGGCTTGAGCGCTTCGCGGTCGGCAGTGACGGCGTTTTTGCCTACGCCGCGCTGATCCATTGCACGACGGTGAAGAAATCTTCCCACGGAGCTTGATACGCCCAGGTCAGCGGCATCATCGGCGTTCCGGGGCCGCCGTGAATAAACAGCAGCACCGGATTGGCGCGGTTCAGTCCACGAATCGAAACCCACTGGCGCGTGCCGCCGATGGTGACTTCTTCCAGCGATTCAATGCCTTCGGGCGTGTGAATTTTGCGTAACTCCGTCAGCCTCGCTGTGATGTAATCCCGGCTGGGAACCGGCGTGCTGGCAGGCGCGGTTGTTTGCGCCACGAAAGGATCGCCGCCGCGTCCGGCAAACCCCGCGACAAAGCGCGTTTCCTGCGCGGCAACCTGCATATCCGCCGGGCTTGTGCCGACATCTTCGCCAGTGATGAAACGGCCCTGAAAACTTTCGACAAATCGTCCGTGCGCACGAAACCAAGCGGCGCGGTCAAGCTGGCGCGCATCGCCGATGATGACCGCTTTGCCTCCGCCGAGTGGCAATCCCGCCGCCGCGTTTTTGTATGTCATGCCGCGCGCCAGACGCAGCACGTCGGCCAAGGCTTCCTTATCGCTTTGATAATTCCAGAATCGCGTGCCGCCCACGGCTGGCCCAAGCTTCGTACTGTGAATGGCAATGATGCCGCGATAGCCCGTGGCCGAATCGCGCAGAGCCACGACCTTTTCGTAGCCTTCCATCTCAATTGTTTCAGCGGCAGGGATGTTCATGTTTTGGTGTGTCGTCAATTCGTTGTTTCCGGGCATTGTTTCCGTACTTCTTCAGCGTCCTGTCGCCTGCCGCAACACGCGCAGAAAGTTGCCGCCAAGAATTTTGCGAATGTCTGCTTCCTTGTAGCCGCGTTCGAGCAAACCCGTCGTGATTTTCGGCATGTCGCTCACGTCGTTCATTCCTTCCGGCGTGGGAATCATATCCAGATCGCTGCCAATGCCGACGTGGTCAATACCCGCGATTTTGACGGCGTGGTCAATGTGATCGAGCAGGCGCGCAAACGGCGGGCGCGGAATGCCCGGATCGTCGAGCAGCTTCAATCGCTCGGCGGCGACGCGGTCAAGGTCTTCGGGCGGGATCGCTTTCTTTTCATTGATCGTGGCGAGGATGTCGTTTTGCATCGCGTTCATCGCGTCGAGATACTTTTGATCCACGAAGCCGGAGAAAAAGTTGATGCCGATAACGCCGCCAAATCAGCAATGTGCGTATGCGCATCAATTAGTCCCGACAACATCCAGCGCCCTTGCAAGGCAATGATCGTTGCGTTGGCCGGAGCTGCCGCTCCCGTCGAAACGCTTTCGATGCGGCCTGCGCGCACGATGACGATCGCGTCGCGCAGCGGTTGCGTACTGACGACGTCAATCACGTTGGCATGCGTCAACGCCAGAACTTCGGCAGAGGTTTGCGACGATTGTTGATTCGCCAGCATGTGGTGTGCGCTTGTCGCAACCGACATTAACAAGATGGTTACGCTTCGCTGAAGCGCTGGCGCTCATTTATTCCCGCCACGGGAAGAAAGAATTTTTTCGCGTCCGGTCAGGTAGAGCAACACCATCAGCACAACAAATGGAACCAGCGAAAGCAGGTTGGAATTTGCTCCGCTGAAAAACGGATTGCTGGAATTGGCCCAGTGTTCGATCTTCAAGTTGGTTTCGGTCAAGACGCCAGCCAGGAAGGCGATGACGATTCCTGCAATCGCTCCGCCAGCGATGTAACCTGAAGCCATCAACACGCCAGGGCTTTTGTCGGTTTCGGCGACGAACTGCTCTTCCGTCAGGTTACGATCTGCATAGCGTTTTCGCAGCCAGCGATCCACCAGCCAACGAATCATTCCGCCAAGGAAAATCGGCGTCGAAGTCGAAAGCGGCAAATACACTCCAACGGCAAACGCCAACGATGGCACAGCGGCGCATTCCAGCATGACGGTAATCATCGCGCCGAGCAGCACCAATGCCCAGGGCAGTTTTTGATTCAAAATCCCTTTGATGATGTACGACACCAGCACGGCTTTGGGGGCGTCGAATTTTGGCACGGTGGAACCGTCAGGGCGTTTATCGGTTGTTCCATTGATGCCCGGATCAACCAGGTAAACCGGCACGCCTTGATCGTTGACCAGATATTTTTTGGTGTCACCGTTTTCGTCCGTGTGATGCCAGACCAGATACGATCCGCTGTCTTCACGCGCTTGAGGGCCTTTTAGCGATTCGCGTTCGCGTAAGGTTGAGGCGTCTGCACGCAATTCGATAGCGGCTGGCTGTTGCTGTTTCAGGTAAACCGTTCCCGTGTCGTTCAAGCGCAACAGGATTGGCCCAAGCACAATCGCCGAAGCCAAAGAGCCAAACAGGATGGCGATTTGCTGATACTTCGGAGTAGCTCCAACCAAAAAACCTGTCTTCAGGTCTTGAGAAGTCGTGCCGCCATTGGACGCTGCAATGCAAACAATGGCTCCGACGGAAAGCGCCGTGACGTAATACGCCGGAGCTGTCCATCCTACGACCAGAAAGATCAAACAGGTGAGCAGCAAGGTTGCGTATGTCATACCTGAAATCGGATTCGATGAAGAGCCGACTTCCCCCGTCAACCGCGAAGACACCGTGACGAACAAAAAGCCAAAGAGGACGATCAACAGCGCGCCGAGAAAATTCATGTGCAAACTGCGAAAGGCCATAATCAAAACCATCAGCGCGATGATGCCGACGATGACCCATTTGATCGGAACGTCCTGTTCCGTGCGAGGCAGATTGGCAGAGTTTGCGGTTTGTGAACCGCGCAGATCGCGCAATCCGCTTTTGATGCTTCCCCAAATGATCGGCATTGAACGAATGACGCTGATGATGCCCGCTGCAGCGACTGAACCCGCGCCGATGTACAGCACGTAAGCGCTGCGAACTTCGTCTGGCGACATTTCACTGATCAGCGTCGTTCCCGGAGCGAGTGGCGTGCTCAACGAATCACCGAAAAACTTGATGGCTGGAATCAGCACCAGATACGCCAACACGCCTCCGCCCACCATCAAACCCGCGATGTATGGCCCGATGATGTAACCGACACCAAGCAGTTCCGGCGAAATTTCTGCCGAAATCGAACCGCCTTTGAAAGGAGCGCCGAAAATTCGCTCAGGAACTTCTTTCCACATCTTGAAAGCGGACATCAGCGATTTGTAGGCCAAGCCGATGCCAAATCCTGTGAAGATGGTTTTCGCGCCAATTTTGGTTTCGCTGATTTCGGCTGTTCCGGCTGCTTCGGCTTCACGCAGAGATTCATCGTCTGCTCCGGCTTTCAACACTTCGGCGCAGGCCGTGCCTTCAGGGTATTTCAATACGCCATGTTGTTGAACGATCAAAGCGCGGCGCAGCGGAATCATCATCAAAATGCCCAACAAACCGCCCAGGACGCCGACCAGCATCACGTTCATGATTTCCAGGTTGAAGCCCAAGATCATGATGGCGGGCATTGTCGCGCCGAAGCCGAAGGCGATGGATTCGCCCGCAGAGCCAGCGGTTTGCACAATGTTGTTTTCCAGA